>NZ_JAAKYA010000027.1 GCF_011044775.1 Limisphaera ngatamarikiensis
AAAACGCTTCCGCGCGTCCGGCGTAGGTCCAGCGGGCGGGGTCGGCCCGGTCGATGACCCACTGCACAAACTCTGCGTTGAGGTTCCAGAGCGCGGCAATCGAGGTGTCGGATTGTTGGCGCAGCCATTGGCCCAGCTGGGTCGGGTCGGCGAACTTTTTGACGCGGGCCAACGGGCGCACCAGTGGCTCGTCGTTGAGCCGTTCGGCGTCGGCCAGGCTGGCCCCGCCCGAGCAGAAGCAGTAGATCAGTTGGGCCACGATCAGCTCGGGACTGTAGCCGTGGGAGGTGCGGGTGCGCGGGTCCAGTCCGGGCAGGGCGCGGATTTTTTGCCAGAGGTCAAACTGCTGGGCCAGCGCTTCCAAGGCGGGCAATCCGCCCAGGGTGGACTGCTTTTGAGAGGCAACAAACTCGAAGCGGATCCTGGGCGAGCGTTTGGTGACGCTCGGCGTGTCTCGTTGCCGCATGGCGCGCGACGATATTCAACGCCGAACCCAAAAAAATCTTCACCCGCCGGCGAAAACTTCACCCGCCGGTGCAATACTTCAGGCGATGGCCAAGGTTTGGGGAAACCACTGGATTGGCCCCCGCCGACCAGTGCCTCCAACGGCCGGTCTGCCCTTGGGATGTCGCCCCGGGGCGCCCCCACTGCGCACAGGGCTCCGAGCCGGGCCCGGGGTAGCGGGCTTGCCGTTCTCCTGCGGTTGTCGCAGGCTCTTGAGGAGGATGAATAGGAACAGGATCCGGGTCTGGGCGTGTTGTCTGGCGTTGGGGCTGGCGGGTTGTTCGCGCGACTCCCAACCACTCGGGCCTGCGGCAGGCCCGCCCCTGGCCCCCCGACATTACGAGGTGCGCGGGGTTGTAATCGAGCTGGACCCGGCCCGCAGCAACCTGCTCGTACGGCATGAGGAAATCCCGGGGTACATGCGGGCCATGACCATGCCCTTTGCAGTGCGTGACACCAACCTGCTGGCCGGGTTGGCATCGGGCGATTCGATCCGGTTTCGGCTGGTGGTGACCGAGACGGACGGTTGGATCGAAACTCTGGAAAAGGTCAATACCCCCGCCACCAACCGTCTGCCGCTGACGGGACCGTTCCGGCTGGTCCGGGACGTGGACCCGCTTCAACCCGGCGACCTGCTGCCGCACTACCCGCTAACCAACCAATGGGGCCAACCCTTCAGCACCACCAACTTCCATGGACGCGTGCTGGTCCTTTCCTTCATCTACACGCGCTGCCCCTTCCCCACCTTCTGCCCGCGCACGATGCAGGAGCTGGTCCGGGCCTGGCACGCCCTTGCCGCCGACGCTGCCGCTCCTGCGAAAGTTCACTTTCTTGTTGTGAGTTTCGATCCCGAATTCGACACCCCCCAGGTGCTGCGGGCCTACGGCCAGAGCCACGGCGTGCCGGAGGAAGGTTGGACCCTGGCCACCGGCGCGCTGATCGAGGTCACCGCCCTGGCCGAGCAATTCGGGTTGACGTTCTGGCGCGAGGACGGTGGCTGGGCGCACAACCTCCGCACGGCCGTCATCGGCGCCGACGGTCGCGTGCGCGAGATCCTTGTGGGCAACCGCTGGACCGCTGACGACCTGGCACAGGCGATCCGAAAAGCCCTCGCGGCGGAAAAGCCGGCCATGCCGTAATCCGCCCGGCCTCTACGCGATTCCCTGCCGCGAGCCGCGCGATTCCAGCGCGTCCAACCGATCGCATCCGGTCCTTCCCCCGGCGCGGCGGGACCGGCTCCATCACGGAGTTGTTTTGACGTCAGGACGGTTTTTGGCAGACTACGGCGGAACGGGTCGGGCCCGGGCCTTACAAGTCCGGTTGAAACCCGGCCGCGTCACGATCAAAGGAGCTGAAGACGATTTATGGCAAACACAAACCGAGGCAAACTGGGCATTTTGGTCGGAGGTGGACCGGCCCCCGGGATCAACGGGGTGATCGCCGCCGCCACCATCGAGGGCATCAATCAGGGGTTCGAGGTCATCGGGTTCCGTGACGGGTTCAAGTACCTGGCCGAAGGCGACAGCCAGCGGTACACCCGCCTGACCATCGACGACGTCAAACACATCCACCTGCGCGGGGGTTCGATCCTGGGCACGGCACGGACGAACCCGGCCAAATCCGAAACCAGCATGCACAACGTGCTGGATGTGTTGAACAAGCTGGGCGTCACCGCCCTTGTGACCATCGGCGGGGACGACACCGCCTTCTCAGCCAGCCAGGTTTACAAGCGCGCCGAAGGCCGCATCCGGGTGGCGCACGTGCCCAAAACCATTGACAACGACCTGCCCCTGCCCGGATCCACACCCACCTTCGGATTCGAAACCGCCCGGCATTACGGGGTCCAACTGGTGCGCAACCTGAGCGAGGACGCCCAGACGACCTCGCGCTGGTACATCGTCGTGAGCATGGGCCGGTCGGCCGGACACTTGGCCCTCGGGATCGGTAAGGCTGCAGCAGCCACCCTGACCATCATCCCCGAGGAGTTCCGCGACCGCCCCGTCACCCTGGAAGAGGTCTGCGACATCATCATCGGGTCCATCATCAAGCGCCGGGCCATGGGCCGATACTACGGTGTGGTGGTCCTGGCCGAGGGCCTGATCGAAGCCATGGGCGAACAGGGCCTCAAGAACGCCGTGCCCGGCGGGCAGTTGGAGCGCTACGGCCGCGTCATCCGGGACGACCACGGCCATCTCCGTCTGGGCGAAATCGCCTTCGGCCGACTGGTCAAGGACACCCTCATGGCCCGGCTGGAGCCGCTCGGCCTCAAGATCAGCTTCATCGACAAGGACCTCGGGTACGAACTGCGATGCGCCGACCCGATCCCCTTCGATGCCGAATACACCCGCGACCTCGGCTACGGCGCCATCAAGTTCATCCTGTCGGCCGACGCAGCCAAGTACGGCGCCATCATCAGCTTCATCGACGGCAAGATGTTGCCGCTGCCGTTCGAAAAAATGCTCAATCCGCAGACCGGCCGGTTCACCGTGCGCCGGGTCAACGTGGACGGCGAATCCTACGAGTGCGCCCTCCACTACATGATCCGACTCGAACGGTCCGACTTTGAGGACGTCTCCCAACTGGCCCGCCTGGCCGCCGTGGTCAAGATGACACCCGAGCAGTTCAAACAACGGTTCGGTTACCTGGTCGGCATCGCCTGACCCGCCCGGGCCTACGGAACCGTTTCGAAACTCCGCCGCCGCAGGCTCGCTCCACCATCGCCTGCGGCGGTTTTGCTTTTCCCGCATCGTCCGCCCCGCCCCTCACGCCCCCTTCCGCCACCCCTGACGGCAAGTATGGGGAAGCGTTCGGCAATAAACGTTTGGCCGCCCACCCTGTGGGGTCTCCAGGCTGGGAGTGACTATGGTCCGGCTCACCCATTGTCGGAGCGCCCGGGCGCGATCCGGCGCCGGGTCCCGTGCCATTCCGCCCACGGAAGTACGCCTCGGGGTCCGGCCTGTACCCGGTCGTGGTTGGTTCCGGGGTTGCCGTGCCCTTCGTCTCAGCTTCCGGGCCATGGTGGCCGGGGTTCTGGCGGGCTGTGTGACGGCATCCGCACAAGCGCCGCACCTGAACCGTCTCGTGCGGGGTGGCATGCCCGGCCTGCCCGTGCTGACCGGCATCGAGTTCACCACCAACGGCCTGCGCCTGACCTGGGAAGGTCCGCCGGGCTACTACCGCGTCGAATATCGAACCAATCTAACCGCACCGTGGCGCCCGTTGACCCCGGCGACCAACCATCTCCGGGTAACAACCGTCGCGGCCCCGGCCCAGGCGGCGTTTTTCCGCGTGGCGGGGCCCGCCCCCAGCTATGCCGGGGCGGAGGCCTGCGCCACGTGTCATGCCGACATCCATGCGCAGGAAATGCAAACCCGGCACGCCGCGGCCCTGGCCTCACTGGAACGGGTGGGACAGGCCGATAATCCGGCTTGTTTGCCCTGTCACACCGTGGGTTATGGCCTGCCCGGCGGGTTCATCAACCGGACCCTGACACCCCACCTGGGTGGCGTGCAGTGCGAGAGTTGTCACGGCCCGGCCGGCATGCATGCAGCCAATGAAACCGATCCCTTGTTCCGGCCACGGGTCGAGGTCGCCGCCCAGATGTGCGGCGGTTGTCACAACGCCGACAGCCACCGGACACATTTCGAGCAATGGGCCGGTTCCTCCCACGCCGTGGTGACCGAGGACATGAACCCCTCCGGCCGGATCAACGCCTGCGGTCGATGCCACTCGGGTACGGCGCGGTTGGCGCTGCTGAAGGGGGCCGATCCGGTGGCCACCGTTACGGGCGATGCCAACATGCCGGTCACCTGCGTGGTTTGCCACGACCCGCACCGCGACACCGGTCAGCCGGCCCAGCTGCGGAATCCGTTGGTATCGTTTGCCGATTACTCGCTCGGCACCGGCGCGAACTTTGCCACGGCCTACAATCCGAACATCCAGCTCTGTGCCCAATGCCACAACCAGCGTGGCGCCTCCTGGACCTCCAACACCCGGCCGCCCCATCATTCACCGCAATACAACATGTTGCTCGGGACGGCGGGATTGACACCGGCGGGTGTGGCATCGCGCCCGGCCGCCCACGCGTTCCTGGAGAAACAATGCGTGAGCTGTCACATGGCCACCGAAGGCGGTCAGGACGCCGCGCACCCGGCCTTTTCGGGCCACACATTCCGGGTTGAATCCTACGATTCGTGCCGGAGCTGCCACCCGCAGCCGGAAACACTGGCTGAATTCACGCAATCGCTGGTGCAGATGCAAATCCAGCGCGTAAAGGCGGCCCTGGATGTGTGGGCGCTCACCCGTGCGCCCGAACCACTGAGGAAGTACGGTGCGCTGGCTTGGGAGTACGACATCCCCGGAAGCCTTTCCAACCCTTCGGGGTCCCCGCAGATTCGCGGCCCCCGCAGCAGCACCAACCCGGCCCAGGACGAACAGGCCCTGATCCCGGAACGAATCCGGAAGGCACGATTCAACCTGTATCTGGTGGCCTACGACGGCAGTCACGGCGTGCACAACGGGCCGCACGCGGCACTGCTCCTGGACACGGCCCTCCAATGGGTGGCCCAGGAACTGCAACTTTCCACGACCTCAGGGGCCCCATGGCCCGTTTCAACTCCCGAGGCACAACCATGAGCGACCTCCATCACACGGCTGGTGAGCCGGACAACGTCCGACGGGGACGCGGCCGCAGCCTGCTGCGATCAGCCCCGGGGATCCTCACGGCCTGCGCCGCCGTTGCCCTGGCCGGTCTGGCCTGCCGCACCGTCAACCGGGCGGTGGTCACCCTGCCGGAGGTGCCCGGCGCAACCTACGTCGGCAACAAGGAATGCGAGACCTGTCACGAGGAAATCGTGCGGGACTTTGCCACGGCCGATCACGCCCGCCTGATGGTTGCCGGACCCCGCGCCGTCGCCGTGGGATGCGAGTCCTGCCATGGACCGGGCAGCCTGCACGTGGAATCCGGCGGGGAGGTCAAGCCACCCTACAGCTTCAGCCCGGGCCGGCCGCTGCCCCCGGGCGATCATCCGATGACAGCCCGGCCCGAGCAACGGGCCGTCGAAACGGTCTGCTACCAATGCCACGGCCACGTCCGGGCACAGTTCAATCTCCCATCCCATCACCCCCTGCCCGAAGGGGACATGACCTGCACCCGGTGCCATCCACCCCACAAGGGCAGCGCGCACGTGGCCGGGGGAACCCGCCTGCGCGCCGCGGAGGAAAACTGCCTGGAATGTCACCCGGCCCAGCGCGGACCCTTTGTCTTCGAGCATGAAGCGCTGCGGGAAGGCTGCACGGTTTGTCACGTACCCCACGGGAGCATCCATCCCAAGTTGCTGATCACCCGCGACAGCAATCTTTGCCTGCGCTGCCACTTCCAGCAGGTCCAGGGCGGCGTGTTGCGGATCGGCGGGGTGGACCACACCACCCGCGTGCGCCAGGGCACCTGCTGGACAGCCGGTTGTCACGAAGCCGTGCACGGCTCGCGTGTGAATTCCTCGCTCCGGTTCTGATGTCCCATGAAATCCGCCCGTCCCCAATCCCAGCCCCGGATTCGAACCCGCCGGCCGGTGCCGTGGTGGACCAGCCTGTTCCTGGCGCCGGCAGTCTCGCTGTTTTCCCCGGGCGCCGCAGCCCGGGAAACCGGAACGGACACGACCCCGCCCGGCACGGAAGCCTCAAAAGCTTCGACAACCGACTCCGCAGAAACCGACGCACCCGGCACCGAAATGCTCTCCCCGCAGCAGTGGTTCGAAGGCGGTGCCGAAAACTACAACAACTGGATCGAGTTCGCCTTCGGTGGCCTCCTCACGCGCGGCAACCGGGCCGAAGCCCAGGCCCGACACCAGCTCCGCGACGGCGTCTTCGGCGGCATCCGGGACCTGCATTACCAGGCCGAGGTTGCCAAGGGTCTGCAGCTCAGCCTGGACGGCCGCGCCCTGTTCGATGAACGGGATTACCGACTGACGCTGGACCTCACCAAAGAGGCAGCCTGGTTCCTGAGATTCCACGCCTCCCAATCGCGACTCTGGTCCCCGGCAGCCGGCGGCGGCTACGGCCCCGACAACCACTGGTACACCTTCCCCGGCGAAGACGTGTGGGGACTGGACCGCACCGAGCTGGGCGTGGAAGCCGGTCTGACCCGTGAAAACCTGCCCCAGGTCACCTTCCGCTACCGTCACCGCACCCGCGAAGGCACACGCGACTCCACCACCTGGGGCATGGCCCATCCCTCCACCACCAACCCGAACCGCGCCCTCGGCACAAGCCCGGCCTTCTACGACCTGGACGAAGTGGTGGACACCTTCGAACTGGACGTCAAACACCGGATCAAACAGACCGATGTCGGCCTCGGCCTGCGGTACGAAACCGCCGACCTCGACAACGCCCGCAAGGTGCTCGAATACCCGGGCGAACCCGTCGAACGAAAACTCACCGACCGCCAGGGAACCCAATACGACCTGTTCAGCGTACATGCCTGGACGGAAACCTGGTTGCGGAAAAACCTCTTCCTCTCCACGGGCTACCTCCACGCAAACCTGGACAGCGACTTCGACGGCAGCCGCATCTACGGCACCGACTTCGACGTGGGCTACGTCCCGGGTTACCCCCTCGGCTACACCTCCCTGACCGGCGGCGCCCAACAACGGGAACATGTCTTCAACGCCAACCTCATGTACCAGCCGCACGCCCACTGGACCCTCATCCCCTCGCTGCGGGTCCAAAAACTCGATGCCGACGCCAACACCTCCGGCCAGGGCACCCTCGGCAGCGCCGGCAGCCTCTTCTCCGCCCGGTCCGAACGCGATCTGATTGACGTGCGCGAACGACTGGAAATCCGTTACACCGGCCTCACCAACTGGTCGTTCCAAGCCGTGGCCGACTGGACCCAGAGCGACGGCAGCCTCGATGAACTGGGCGGGTTGAGCCTCGTGGGCGGCACCGGCGTGGCACCCGTCCAGCGCAAAACCGACGACAGCCGCTTCTTCCAAAAATACAGCCTCGGCGCACGCTGGTACGCCACCCGCTGGGCCACCCTCCAGGCCGGCGCCTACTTCAAACGCAACCGCTACGAGTACGACCACACCACCGACAGCACCGCCAACAACAGTTTCAACCGGTACCCCGCCTACCTCGAGTACCAACGATTCGATACATGGGACGCCCACGCGGTTTTCACACTGCGGCCCTGGACCCGACTGAACCTCATCACCCGATACGAATTCCAGCAGTCCACCGTGGACACCCGCCCCGACACCGCTTCCGGCCTGGGCCAAACCGAGTCCGCCGACATCACCTCCCACATCGTCCAGCAAAGCGTCGGGTTCACCCCGTGGTCGCGACTGACCTTGCAGGGCAGCTGGAGCTACGTGTGGAGTGAAATCGAAACCCCGGCCAGCCAGGTAACCCGGGCCCTGTTGGCCTCCCAGAACAACTACTGGATGGCCCAGCTCAACGCCCTGTTCGTCGTGGACGACCGCACCGACCTGAACACGGGCTGGTTCTACTACCGGTCCGACAACTTCGAGGACACCTGGGCCGACGGCCTCCCCCTGGGAGCCGGCGTGGAGGAACAGGGCGTCACCGCCACCTGCACAAGGCGCCTCAGCCCGCACTTGCGCCTGACCCTCCGCTACGGCTACGTTCATCACCGCGATGAAACCTTCGGCCAAAGCCGCAACTACGAGGCCCACTGGGTCGCTTCCACCCTCCAATACCGTTTCTGAAACACGGCCGGGCACACGGCTGCCCGGGACGGTCCTGCCGCTTGTCGCAGCCCTTGCTGTGGCGTTGTGGAACGCAGGCTGTCGCACCCCGCAACCGGCCGACACAGCCCTGGAACTCTTCAATGGCCAAAACCTGGCCGGTTGGACCCATGTGCTGGAAGACCCCACCGTGCCCATGGAGGCGGTGTGGTCCGTGCGCGACGGTATCCTGATCTGCCAGGGTAAACCCACCGGCTTCCTCCAAACCACCCAGCGCTTCACCAACTTCAGGCTCTTCGTCGAATACCGCTGGGCCCCCGGAAAAGAACCCTCCAACAGCGGCATCCTCACCCGAATCCAGCCGCCGCCCCGTCCGTTGCCCCGATGCGTCGAGGTCCAGCTCCGCCACGGCAACGCCGGCGACGTAATCGGCCTCCAGGGCATGCGCATCGGTGCCGGGCAGCTCCGCCACTTCGAGGGTCGCAGCCCGGCCGTGGGTGACATCAGCGGCGTGCGCAAGTTGGTGGACGCCGAAAAACCACCGGGCGAATGGAACCAGGTCGAGATCCTGGCCAAAGACGACGAATACACCGTCTGGATCAACGGCCAGCTGGTGAATCACGTCCGGTCCGTAACCCGGGCCGCCGGACCCATTGGCCTTCAGTCGGAAGGCGGCGAAATCCATTTCCGTCGGGTGCGTCTGATCCCCCTTCCTTCAGCCATTTCCATCCGCTAACATTCCCTGCCCCGGCGTCGCAGGCCCGAAAGAATGACCCGGGGCCCGTGCGACGTCCGTGCACCGCCGTCCGATCCGCAGAAACGCCTTTTTCCGCGGTCAAGACCGTGCTCCCTCGCCGGTCCGCTACAACGCTTTACTCATTCTGCATCAACCTCTTACCTCATCGATCACGACGAATCTCCCGCCTTTGCCGCAGGGGTTCAGCGCTGTCTTCACGTGACCCAGCAGGCGACATTTCCGGCGCATCGGGTGGGCGGCCAGTTCCGATTCAACCGGGCTGAGCTGATCGAGTGGGCCACTGCCCACAAGATTAACGTGGGACCGCAGATTTTTGACGAGCCCGAGGCGGCGGGGCCTTTGCCAACCCTGGCGGAAGCCCTCGAGGCCGGCGGTGTTTTTTACCGGATTGGCAGAGCCGACAAGGAGGCCGTGCTGGCCAACGTGGTCGAGTACCTTCGCCTGCCCGAGGGGACCGTTGCATGTGGACCGGCCCATGATCACGCTTTGTTTCCTTGAGAGGCCGGTGGGTTTCGGCGCGCTGGGCGGACAGCCGGTCCATGCGGTGTTCACCCTGGTCAGCCCCACCGTGCGCGCCCACCTGCACCTTCTAACGCGCCTGGCCTTTGCGCTCAGGGACGAGCACTTCAAACGGGTGGTCCAGGAGGCCGCCGGGCGGGATGCCATCCTTGCTGCTGTACGCGATCTGAGCCGGCGCCTGGAGGCGGCCCGGATTCAATCCGCACCTGCAGAACAGGAAAGGAGTGCGCCATGACCTTCATGGTGTTGGCGTTGGCGGTCTGGGTTGTGTCGGGCCTCGGAGCGTGCCTGGCCTCGCGTTCCCGCACGACAAGTTCGTCGGTGGCCGTGCTGGGAGCGGTCTTCGGCGGGATCCTGGCTGCGGTTCCGGCGGCCCGCGTATTGGCCGGGCGTGAGGTCCTCTCGTTCAGGGCGCCGTGGTCGGTACCGTGGGGGGAGCTGGCCCTGCGACTGGATGGGTTGTCGGCCTGGTTCGTCTTGGTGATTGTGTTCGTGTCCGTGCTGGCGGCGGTGTATGGCGCGGAGTATCTGGCTTCGGCGCCGGCGCGGAAGTCTCTCGGGCCATCGTGGTTTTTCTTCAATCTGCTCGTGGCGAGCATGGTGCTGGTGGTCCTGGCTTCCAACGCCGTCTTGTTCCTGGTGGTTTGGGAGTTGATGGCGCTGGCCTCGTTTTTCCTGGTCACCTTTGCAGACGAACACGAGTCTGTCCGGCAGGCGGGCTGGGTGTATGTTGCGGCCACACATTTGGGCGCGGCCTGGTCCGCCCCGGCGGGGTGGGCTTTGACCTCGACCCCGGCGGAGTGGCGGAACTCCGACAACGGCTGGCGTTTCGCGATGCAGCCGACGCGATCGAACTGTTGTGGAATACGTCCTCCGTACGCGCGCGATTCGAGAATGCCGGCCCCCTGACGCGGGAAACGGCGTTGGCCCTGGGCCTGGTGGGCGTGGCGGCGCGGGCCTGCGGAATCGAACGCGACGTGCGCCACGAGTTCCCCCATGGCATCTACCAGTTCGTCCAGATTCCGGTGTCCACGTTCCCCACCGGCAACGTGTTCGCCCGCGCCTACGTGCGCTGGCTGGAAATCCAGCGAAGTGTCGCATTCATCCGCGAGCAACTCGACGCTTTGCCGGAAGGTCCCGTGCAAAGCGAACTGAAAGCGCTCCCGCCGCACGCAGCGGTCGTGTCCCTGGTGGAGGGCTGGCGCGGCGAGATCTGTCACGTGGTCTTGACGGATTCAAACGGCCGGTTCGCCACCGACAAAATCGTGGACCCTTCCTTCCACAACTGGGCCGGCCTGGCAATGGCACTGCGGGACCAGCAAATCTCCGATTTTCCTCTCTGCAACAAGAGCTTCAACCTCAGCTACTGCGGCCATGACCTCTGAAATCCCCGTGCTCAATGTCGTCGCCACCCAACTCCGCCAGGGACACCGAACCATCCCTTTCCCGGATGCACCCCCCACGTTGCCGGAACGGTTCCGGGGCAGGCCCGTCCCCAACCCCGCACAGTGTCCGCCGGAGTGTCAGGCCTGCACGGAGGTCTGCCCGACCGAAGCCATCACCCGGGTGAACGGCCGGATCCGCATCGATCTGGGTCGCTGCCTTTTTTGCCCGGAATGCGAGCGGTCCTGCCCCGGCAAGGCGATCCGTTTCACCCGGGAATACCGTCTGGCCACCCGCACCCGGGAGGACCTCGTCATGACCGGCGAAGCCCTCCGACTGGCCCGTGCCCTGGACGAAAAAGCGCGGCGATTGTGGGGTCGGTCGCTCAAGCTGCGCCAGGTCAGCGCCGGCGGATGCAACGCATGCGAAGCGGATGTGAACGTTCTGAACACGGTCGTCTTCGACCTGAGCCGGTTCGGCATCCAATTCGTCGCATCACCCCGGCACGCCGACGGCCTGCTGGTCACAGGCCCCGTCACGGAAAACATGCGCGTGGCGCTGCTGAAGACCTATGAAGCCGTGCCGCCCCCCAAACTCGTGATCGCCATGGGCGCCTGCGCCATCAGCGGCGGACCCCACGTGGACCATGCCGATCAACACAACGGCGTCGGCACATTCCTGCCCGTGGATCTGTTCATCCCCGGCTGCCCGCCGCACCCGATCACAATCCTCGACGGACTGCTCCGCCTGCTGGGGCGGCTGGACGAGTCAACCGATCCCGCTTGAACATTGACGGGCAGGGTCGGCCGGCCGACATTCCAGCCAGCGCATGCCGTACCGCACCCTGACAATCGAACAAGCCGCCCAGCTCCTGCAGCTGCCGGTGCAGGAGATCGAGCGCCTCGTCAAAAAACAACTCATCCCCTTTGAGCGTCGTGCCGGCCGCATTGTCTTTCGAAAGGCCGAGCTGGAGGACTGGGCCTCCCAACGGATTCTGAGTGCCGACGCCGATGAACTGGCGCAATTGCATCCGCCCCGCCGCGGAACCGCAGCGGCCAGACAACCCTTGTTGCAAGACCTCCTTCAACCCGAGTGGGTGGAACCGGCCCTCCCGGCCCGGACTCGTCCCTCCGTGATCCGCGAGATGGTGGCCGTGGCAACCCGCACCGGTTGGGTGCATGACCCGGCCGAGTTGGTCGAAAGCCTCGAAGCTCGCGAGAAACTCTGTTCGACGGCCGTGCCGGGCGGTGTGGCCTTCCTCCATCCCCGGGTTCAACAACCCTGGCGGTTTGAACGCGCCTTCATCGCCCTGGGCCGAACGCTCCATCCCATCCATTTCGGTGCGCCGGACCAGGAACCCACCCGGCTGTTTTTCCTGCTCTGTTGCCTGGATGACGCCTCGCACCTGACCCTGTTGGCGCGGCTCTGTTTGCTGGCCCAGCGCACGGCCATGATTGAAACCCTGCTGGCGGCGCCGGACGCCGCCGCCATGTGTGAGGCGGTGCTGTCGGCCGAGGCCGAGGCTCTCGGCTGAATCGAGCACGGATTTTCGAAAGCCCCCAACCCCTTCAACGCGGACCCGTCCGGGCATGCGGCGGATGGGTCGAAGAGTCGGGCCCGGCCAGAGCCGGCACGCGCCAGACAAGGTCGCCCCACAGCGACCTATTCCCACCCACAAGGCGCCGGCTTAATGGGGGCTTACCCTGATCGTCCTGGCGGTTCCAACCTACTGAGTAAAGCAGGAATGACCGGGGACTCTCCCGACGGTACCGCAACGGTTGCCCATCCCAGGGATCCAATGCCCAACCGGGTGTACCACCCGGGAACGCCAGAGTTTCCGGATACTCCCCATGTTCAAGCCGATAAAGTTCCAAATGAATGGCGGTCCGGGCCAGATTCACACCGGTCTGCGCCGTGACAGCTCGTCGAATGCATTGAACGATCGAGGGGCCGGTCAGGTGGACCAGGAAATCGTACACGCCGCCCCTCCCCTTACGAACAGACTCCTCCAACCCTTCCAAGGCGTTCCAGTCCGGTACCGACCGGTGGGTCTCAGCGGCCAGATCAAGAGCGCTCGAGTAAAACCGACTCAACCGGGCCATGTTCTGCCAAATCCATCCGTCAGGCATCAGCCGAACCGTCCAATCCACGACAGTTCGATCCGTCTGCTCCGGAAGCACGGCAGCCATCATCGTATCACGGCTCCTTCGTAACGACTCCAGCGTACTCAGCAGGGAGATGCGCTCACCAAAGATGGCCCTCGCCAGGTCTTTTCGGAAATCCACCCGGGCCAGTTCCGCATCGCAGGCCCGCCATTGCTCACGGTCCCAAGCCCCGGTCACCATGGCTTCCCACGGGACCTGCAGTGTCCACATCTGTTCTGTCCAGCGCACCATCTGGCTTATCAACAACGGCTCCTCTTCCAGAGCCGCCACCAAACGACGCGCGGTCATGTAATCCCGAAAGGCCGCCTCCGGCCGACCTTGCCGCAAATGGCATAAACCTCGCAGGACCAGGGCATGAATGTGACTTCGTAGAACCGCAAGGTGGGGTAACAGGGCATTGAAACCGTCCTCGTACCGAACGGGAAACCACGCCCGGGGCCGTCGCGCCGCCTCCTCAATGGCCCGAAACTGTTCATCGTAAAGCCCGAGGACCATCAACACCTGCTCCTCAGCCGGCGCCCCTTCGGGCGCCACCGGAACCGGGCGCTCCACCCAATCGGGTCGGTCCGGATGACGATACGCATTGGCGATCGCCTCCATGTCCACGACAAGACCCCTGTACCAAGTGGGAATGCCTCCACCCGGGATTCTGTAGCCGGGCAGCTCCAACTCGATTTTGGCCCTTCGGGAAGCACGGGTAATGGCCTCATGCCGGTCGCTCAGCCCCGGCGCCGTCAGGCAGTCCTTCATTGCCTCAAAGAGCTCCGCATAAACGGGTGCCGCGGCCAGATTCTCCTCGTCAGGCGGCGCCGGCGACAGCAACTCGCGCCAGGTCAGCGGTTCCCCCGCCTGACGCAGCCGCGCTTCCTCCCTCTTCCACGCACGCCAGCCCCGGTAGTCCTCAACGCCGTAAAACAGCGCCACACAGGAAGCCAAAACCAGCAGCACCAGGAGCGCCTTGCGCCAGATTGACCCGGGCCCACCGGGGACCTTTTGGGTGCTCGAAACCATGGAAGAATCCGAGTTTTGGTTCATAACGCGCTCTCCATCCAGGGCGGCTTACACAGGGCAGAAACCGCCCGGTCGCATCATCCACGACACCGGCTCCGGCGCCCCCACTTCACGGGAAGGCGGTTCAGCACCCGGCGTCGTCCCGCCCACAAGGACATCCTGCAAAGGCTCCAACAGCCGCTGACGCAACAGCGCCCGCTCCTGCAGCTCTGCGCGAGAGAGTCGGGGCCTCTGCACTGCCGCGGCCGCCAGATCATTCATCCGCACCTCCCATGCCACCCAGCCCTGCAGGAGCCCTGTAATCAACCAAACCACCGCCAGAGCCCAGCGTACCGGCCGTGGCGGCAGAAACGCCCGGAACCACCGGTGCCACCCCGCGCAACCGGACGCCGCTTCGGGCGCGGGCCTGTGCCGGGAAAGGGCACGAACCGCTTGCTCCCGCACCGCGTCCAAACGAGGGGTCACGGCTCGGTGGCGATCGAACAATACTTCACGCGGAGTTCTCATGGGTGGATCCGGATTGGTTCAGCATTTCGGCACATTCGGCCCGCAGACGACGACGCGCGTGGTACAGCCGACTTTTGACCGTACCCACCGGCACATCGAGAATCGCGGCAATCTCTTCCAAGGGAAATTCCTCCAGAAAGTGCAGCACCACCACGGCCCGCTGAGGCTCCGGCAAAGCAGCCAGGGCACGAAAAAACCGGGCTTCGTCCTCCCGCCGGATCAACCACTGGTCCGGCAGCGGCTCCGAGTCAGCCATCGGGACCGTCCCCTCCAACTCCTCCTCGGCCGGGACGGCGGTCCGACCCTGTTCGCGACCCCTGCGGCGCAGGCAATCCCAACACCGCTGTCGTGCAATGCGGAACAGCCACGCGCCAACCCGCGCCGGATCCCGCAATTCTCCCACATGACGGATGGCCCTCATGAAAGTCTCCTGCACAATGTCCAGAGCATCGGCCTCGTTCTGCACCATCTCCCGGACCCACACAAAAAGCGGCAACTGATAACGCCGAAACAGCCGATCCCAAACCACCGGATCGCCCGCCCGGGCGCGCTCCCACAGTTCCTCCGTCCATTGGCCGTCGTCGCCCATTCCCACAAGAAGGAACGCACACGCGCCCCTTCGGTTCAATCACACACGCCCACAGCGAAGCGCGAACCGGGACGCCAACACGGACGCCGCTCCAACAGCCCCCTCCTGCCCGCCCAACCCGAGCACATCGCGGCTCCGGGCCGGACGGCGGCCCCGCACCCCGGACGAGTGCCGGCGCCACCCCCTCCATGCCGGGCTGGAGTTCTCCCGACGCACCCCGGCACACCGCGGTCCCACGCGCCTTGCCGCAAACGTCAGCCCCGCAACCGGATACCGCAAGGGCCGGCCACGCACCGGCCGGTTGACATGAGTTAGCTGATTGGCTAATGATGAAACAGGTAAGGTCGGCTGCACCCTGCAGCCGAACCCGGGCCGGCCGGAGCACAGTCCGCCCCCGCAAGCGCCCGGCACACACAAGCCCGGTGGCAGGGCCGCGGCAACCTCGCGGAGCCGGGGGCCAAACCGAACCGGCAAAAGTCGCCCGGCGCTCGAGCGAAGGTCCCGAGCCCGGCCCATTACAAACAACCAGATGCCATGAACACGCTGCTGATTCTCGGAACCGGATGCGCCAAGTGCCAAACCCTCGCAGAACGAACGGAACAGGCGGCACGCGAGTTGGGCCTGACCTATGAACTTCGGAAAATCACCGACCTCCGGCAGATCATGGCCCTGGGCGTAATGTTAACGCCCGCCCTCGTCGTCAACGGAGCCGTCAAGGTCAGCGGCAGAGTCCCGTCCGTGGAGGAACTCAAGCAGATCCTTCAACAATCCGCAGACGGACAAGCCCGAACGTGACGGCGTGGCGCGGCCGGTGCGGCGGCACACCCGCCCGCAGCCCAAGACCGTTCCCTCTCCTCCGCCGCGCCCCTGCCCCACGATCCCCTCAGTCCCCTGCACCCCAAAGCCGGGTTGTCAACTGCACCAGCCCACGACCGATTTCGGAACCGGAAGGATCAGGCGTTGGGAGACCGGTCACGGCTCCGCAGCCGGGGCAAAAGAAAACTGGTGGAGCCGAGGGGACTCGAACCCCTGACCCCCACAATGCCATTGTGGTGCTCTACCAACTGAGCTACGACCCCACCGAACTGAGGCCAATCTACCGCCGGCAGCCCGTTTGTCAAAGGCTTTGTGGAGCCCGGGACGCAAGGGCGTATCCCGGTTTTCCTTGCAGCCCGGGATCGGCCGCGGACTTTCACCCCGGCGATGCCAAATCCCGCTCGACCACCGGATTCAACAGCTCTGGACCAAAACATCAAGAAGTTCGCTGAGGCGGTTCCGGAGGTGATGGCGGCAGCCCCTGTCACACAGGCCGGGCACCACCCCATAAACGTAAGGGGTAAAAAACCGGCATGTCCCCAACGCAGGGTTCAACCAGGACCGTCCCCCGGAAAGCCTGTGCCCGGACGCGCGCACAAGGACAACCGCAAAGTCTGCCGACGCGGCGCGTCGAACCGCCCCGTCTGTAACCACGCATCCCCCGCGTGGGCGGGCACAGTAACGCCCCCACAAACCCTCAGTCCGGATAGCCATCCGGATATTTCTGATGCCAGGCCCACGCCGTGGCAACGATGTCCTCCAACGCCGGCCACCGGGGTTTCCAACCCAGTTCCCGCATGGCCCTGGCCGCCGAGGCAACCAGGCGCGGCGGATCGCCGGGCCGCCGCGGCTTCTCCACAGCCGGAATGCGCCGGCCGGTCACACGCTCGCAAGCGGCAATCACCTCACGGACGGAGTAGCCCCCGCCATTGCCGAGATTGTAGAAGCCACAAATGCCGGGCTGGAGGGCCAGAATGTGCGCCTCCACCAGGTCCACCACGTGAATGTAATCGCGGATGCAGGTTCCGTCGGGGGTGGGATAATCGGTCCCGTAGATTTCCACGTGGGGTTTCTGGCCCAGAGCCACCTTCAACACATTGGGAATCAGATGGGTTTCGGGCCGGTGATCCTCCCCATGGCGCTCCGTGGCGCCGGCGGCGTTGAAGTATCGGAAAGCCACAAACTCCAGCCCGTGGATCCGGTGATACCACGTGAGAATGCGCTCGAACATGAGCTTGGCTTCCCCGTAAGGGTTCACCGGCCGTTGCGGCGCGTCCTCGGTAATCGGAACCTGCTCGGGATGACCGTACGTGGCGGCGGTGGAGCTGAAGATGAACTTGCGCACGTTCTGGGCCCGCGCCGCCTCCAAAAACTCCAGACTGCAGGCCACGTTGTTCCGAAAGTACTTGCCGGGATTCTGCATGGATTCGCCCACCAAAATGTCACCAGCAAAATGCAACACCGCCTCGGGCCGCACCTCGGCCATCATCGTCGCAATATTCCCCGGCTCAAACGGCCGCCCCTGAATGAACCGGGCCCGCGGATCCACGGCTGACCGGTGCCCCTGCCAAAGGCTGTCGTACACGATGACCTCGTGACCCCGGTCGCAGAGAAGTTCCGTGCAAACCGATCCGATGTAACCCGCTCCTCCCGTGACCAACACTCGCATGGCGCGGCAGGCTAGGGCACCCACACGGTCGGCTCAACGCAAAAGGCCCGTCTCGGAGAAGCCTGCACAGGAGCGCAGCAGGAACCCAACAGACCGCGTCCAATCCGGCACGCACCTGCCAACCGTGTCGAACCCCGCTGCCGGCGACCCCGGCCGGGTCGGCCTCAAGCACCGCGCCCACATCAAATCCGCCAAGCCGACCGGGAAGCGCACACGGAAGCGCGACGGAACCTTCGCTTGCCCTTGTCGGACCCTGTGTTACAGTGCCCACGTCGCCATGGGAACACGCCATTGGGTGGGGGATCACCGGAAACGTCGGGCCGGATACTTTGCGTGGTTCTTGGCTTGCGCCGTTCTCGTCAACAGAACGGTCGAAGCCGCCATTTACACCGTCACTCACACCGGCGACAGCGGGGCCGGCTCGCTACGGCAGGCCATCCTGGACGCCGAGAACAATCCGGGGCCGGACTCCATCCGTTTTCAAATCTCCGGCACCGGACCGTTCACCATAAACCTCCTGAGCCCGCTGCCCGCCCTACGCGAACCCTTGACCGTGGACGGCAGCACCCAACCCGGCTACAACGGCGCCCCATTGATCGAACTGAACGGCGCGGCAGCAGGCGCCAACGCCCACGGACTCTACCTGTTGACGTCCAACTGTGTGATCCGCGCGCTCTGCATCAACCGGTTCAGCGGCGACGGCATCCGCATCGAATTCGGTTCCAGTAACGTGGTCGAGGGATGTTACATCGGGCTTCGCCCGGACGGGCGCACCGCAGCCCCCAACCAGCAGGGCGGCATCACAATTCGCAGCGCCGGTAACCGCGTCGGCGGCCCCGAACCCCTCCAGCGCAACGTCATCGCCGGCGGCAACCAGGGCGGCGTTTTCATCCTGGACCCGTTGGCCGTCGGCAACGTGGTTCAAGGAAACTACATCGGCGTGGACGCCACCGGCACCAATGCGCTGGGCAATCTTCAAAACGGGATCCTGATTTCCGCCGCGGCCGGCAACCTGATCGGTGGTACCCACAGCGGCGCGGGCAACCTGCTGTCCGGCAATGGTCAGGCCGGCGTCTACCTCATGTATCCCGGCGCAGCTTTCAACCGCGTGGTCGGCAACCGGATCGGCACCGACGCCTCCGGCACCAAACCACTCGCCAACCTGTTCGGCGTCGTCATCCTCGGGGCAACCAGCAACTGGATCGGCGGTTTGGAACCCGGCTCCGGCAACCTGATCTCCGGCAACTCCTCCAACGGCGTTCACATCACCTTCGGCCCCGGCGGGGGCGGCTCGTTCAATCAACTGGCCGGTAACTGGATCGGCACCGACGCCTCCGGCACCAACGCCCTGGCCAACGGCGGCCGCGGCATCGAAATCTTCCGTGCCCCCGCCAATCGGATCGGCCCTTCCAACATCGTCTCCGGCAACCGGCTCAGCGGGGTGCTCCTCTCCGGCGCCGGCGCCACCAACAACGTGGTCTTCGGCAATCGCATCGGCACCGACCCCGACGGCACCGCGGCCCTCCCCAACCAGCTCGACGGCGTCCTCATCAACAGTGTCTCCAACAACCTCGTCGGCGGTACCCTGCCGGGCGAGGGCAACCTGATCTCCGGCAACCTCGGCAACGGAGTGTACCTTGCCGGCGCAACCTGCCGGGCCAACCGCGTCCTCGGGAACTTCATCGGCACGGATGCACGGGGACGGCAACCCCTGGGCAACGGCCTCTCCGGCGTGCGCATCGAAGGCCCGGAAAACCAAATCGGAGATGCTACACCGGGCGCCGGCAACGTCATCAGCGGGAACCTCGAAAACGGCGTGTTCCTGGTCGAACGCAGCGCTTCCAACAACGTCATCGCGGGCAACGTGATCGGCCTCGACTCCCAGGGCCAGTCCCCGTTGGGCAATCAGGTCGCCGGCGTGGGCCTCACCAACGCCCCGGCCAACCTCATCGGCGGACCGGACCCCGGCGCCGGCAACCTCATCTCGGGCAATGCCGACAGCGGCATCTACCTCATCGGCACCCTGGCCACAAGCAACCGGATCCAGGGCAACCAGATCGGCACCGACCGGTCCGGTACCCGGGCCCGACCCAACGGCCGCGACGGTATCTCGGGCTACAACGCGCCCAACAACATCGTGGGCGGCGACCTCCCCGGCGCGCGCAACCTCATCTCCGGCAACAACTGGAACGGCCTCTACCTGGCGGGCCCTGAAACCCGCGGCTGGTTCATCCAGGGCAACTGGATCGGCGTGCAGGCCGACGGCTGGAGCCCGCTGGGCAACCTCTACCACAACATCGAGTTCCTCACCAACAGCTCCCAACACCTCATCGGAGGCAATTCACCCTTCGCCGCCAATCGCATCGCCTGGGCCCGCAGCAGCGGCTGGGACGGGATTCGCATCCGCGCTGGCTCCACCAACATCACCATCTCCGGCAACGCCATCTTCAGCAACGGCGGCGCCTCCCCCAACGGCCTCGGCATCGACCTCGGCAACGACGGCGTCACCCCGAACGACACCTGTGACCCGGATACCGGAGCCAACTTCCAGCAAAACTTCCCCGTCCTGACACAAGCCGTGGCCTCCGCATCTGCACTGGCCATTCGCGGGTGGCTCGACAGCGCGCCCAATCAAACCTACGTGCTCTGGTTCTACGCGCACCCCACCAACGAACCTTCGGGCTACGGTGAGGGCATGTGGCCCCTGGGCCAGGCCACCGTCACCACCGGCGCAAATTGTCGGGGCATCATCGCCGTCACACTGCCGGTCACCGTGTTCCCGGG
Source organism: Limisphaera ngatamarikiensis (assembly GCF_011044775.1). NCBI lineage: Bacteria > Pseudomonadati > Verrucomicrobiota > Verrucomicrobiia > Limisphaerales > Limisphaeraceae > Limisphaera > Limisphaera ngatamarikiensis. Next base: position 20,411 of record NZ_JAAKYA010000027.1, read on the forward strand.
CCTGCAACTCACCGCCACCGCGACCGACCCCCGCGGCAACACGTCCGAATTCAGCCAGGCCATCCCCGTTCTGGCCGCCCCGCGGCTCGAAGTTCGTGCCGCCGCCGGAACCGGCACCTTCCTCCTCCGTTGGCCCGCCACAACCGCCGGATTCATCCTCCAGCAAACCACGAACCTCAACCCACCCGTGCTCTGGGAACCCGTCTCCGCCACCCCAACCCTCAAAAACGGTTGGTACGAGGTCCGGCTTTCAAACGCGCCCGCACCCCGGTTCTTCCGACTCCTCATGCCCTGAACCAACCCGCCACGCACCCGGTCACGAGCAGGCCATCCACCCCCGAACCGCCCGGCCCGCGGCCCGTCCGCCCAACCCAAACCCTCAGCCGTCCCGTGGACTCCCGCCCGCCGGCCCAAACCCTGTCAAACCTCGGGCGGACTTGAGAACGAACGCCTCCTGACGCATGCTAAAAGGTGCGGGTCGCGCGCGTGGCGGAATCGGTAGACGCGCCAGACTTAGGATCTGGTTCCGAAAGGAGTGGAGGTTCGAATCCTCTCGCGCGCACCATTCATCCTTTTCCCCGGCCCGCCCGGTCCACCGCTTCGCCAGCTCAACCTCGGGCATGCACCCCGGGCTCCGCCGCCCACCCCTCCTCGCACGCCCCGGCCCGGCGATACGCCTCCGCCAACAACGTCATGGGGTGAACCACCCGCAGCCGCAAGCCCGATCGCCGCACCCCGTTCTGCAACTGCAACAAACAGCCCGGATTCGCGTTGGCCACCACCGTCGCACCCGTACTCCGAATGTGCGCCATCTTCCGCTCCAGCAACCGATCCGCCATCTCCGGCTGGATCAGATTGTAAATCCCGGCACTCCCGCAGCACCAGTTCGCCTCCGGCAACTCCACCAGGGTCACCCCCGGAATGCTGCGCAAAATCGCCCGCGGCGCCTCCACCACCTTCTGCCCGTGCGACAAATGACACGATTCATGATACGTCACCACAACGGACGGCTGACCGTCAGCCCGGGGACGTCTCCACCCGATCATTGCCAGCCACTCATGCACATCCTTCAGTTTCCGGTCCCACAAACGCGCTCGCTCCGCATACCGCCGGTCCCCCGCCAAAAGCCGGCCGTAATGCTTCAAATGCGAGCCGCACCCGCCCGCGTTGCTGATGATCGCGTCGTACCGCTCCGGCGGGAACTGATCCAGGTTCCGCCGCGCCAGCTCCGCCGCCAACTCCAGTTCGCCATTGTGCGCGTGCAGCGAGCCGCAGCAGTGCTGATGCGGCGGCGTGTGCACCTCACAACCGTTCCAGGCCAGCACCTCCGCCGTGTCACGGTTCACCTCGCTGAACAGCACGTCCTGCGCACACCCCGTCAACAACGCTACGCGATAACGCCGTCGCCCCCTCGGCGCCATCACCGGCGGGATCAATTCATCCGAAAAAGCCGGGGCCACCCGGGGCGTCATCGCCTCCAGCTCCCGCCACCGCGCCGGCAACAATCCCAACAACCCACTTTGCCGGATCCACGCCTGCAGCCCGGTGCTCTGATACAACCGCAACAGGCGCGCCAACCATTGCAACCGCCCGGGCGCCATGAACAGCCAGCGAATCGTCACCGCGCGCACCAGCCGCCGAACGGGGCCATCCAACAACCGCCGCTCCTCCACCTCGGCCCGCGCCTGCTCGAACAATTCCGCATAATTCACCCCCGCCGGGCACGCCGTCATACAAGCCAGACAACCCAGACAAAAATACATCTCCTCGGCAAACGCCCGCGTCGGCTCCAACCGATCATCCGCAATGGCCCGCATCAGGGCGATCCGACCCCGTGGACTGTGCCGCTCCACCTTCGTGGCGTCGTACGTGGGACACGTGGGCAGGCACAAGCCGCAATGCATGCACTGCTGGACCACCGAGTAATCCAGACTCCGCAACCGCGATCTGACCTTTCCTCGATTCATGCAACCTTCCCGGCCCCGGAATCCGGTGCCCACACCGGCCGGCCCGCGCCGGGCCGGGCGGAACACCGCACCAACCGTCGCGAACGCTAATGCAACGGTACCCTTAGCATCAAATCCAAAGGTCCGGCCCCATCCCGACCCACCACCACCCACCCCCGGCCCTTACCCGGCCGCGACCACGATTTCCCCCCGGCCCGTTCACTCCATCGCCGGGTTGCAACCGAGCCGGCCTTGTGGCAATCATTAGCCTGCCATGCAAACGCCGAACCAGTCCCAACCCGGAGCGGTCCGAAACCCAAACCGCAACCCCACAGCCAACACCAGGACCGGTCGCATCCCACGCCGGGAATTCCTGCGTCGCACCGCCCTGGCCGCCAGTGCCGTCGCACTCACAGGTCCCTGGCTCCGCGCCGCTGAAGACCGACCCCGCTACTTCGATCCTTTCGAAACCGTGACCCTGGGCAAATCCGGCATTCGCACCTCGCGGTTCTCCCTCGGCACCGGCATGCGCGGCGGCAACCGCCAATCCAACCACACCCGCATGGGCCGCGAGAAACTCATGGCCCTGCTCCGCGAATCCTACGAGCGCGGCACCCGGCTGTTCGACCTCGCCGACCTCTACGGCACCCATCCCTACCTCATCCCCGCCCTGGAAGGCGTCCCACGGGACCGCTTCCAAATCGTCACCAAAATCTGGTTCCGACCCGGCGGCATCCCCGAACCCGAACGACCCGACGCCGATGTGGTCGTCGAACGCTTCCTGCGCGAACTCAAGACGGATTACATTGACCTGGTCCTGCTCCACTGCGTCACCTCCCCGGATTGGCCGAAGGAACTCAGCCGTCAGATGGAGATCCTGGCCAGGCTCAAGGAAAAGGGCGTCATCCGCGCCCACGGCGTCTCCTGTCACTCCCTCGAGGCCCTCAAAGCCGCCGCCAGGGAACCCTGGGTGGACTCGGTCCACGCACGCATCAACCCCTTCCAAATGAGCATGGATGGCCCGCCCTCGGAGGTGGTCCCCGTGCTCCGCGAAATCAAAGCCGCCGGCAAGGGCATCGTCGGCATGAAACTCGTCGGCGAGGGCCGTCTGCGCAACGACCCGGACAAACGCGACGAATCCATCCGGTTCGTCCTGCAGCTCGGTTGCGTGGATGTCCTGACCGTCGGTTGCGAATCCATCGCAGAGGTGGACGATTTCACCGCGCGCATGCGCAAAGTGCCGGTCCCCGAGCAAAAGGCCGCCTGACCCTCCAACCGCGCCGGTCCGATCCCGGCCCGCTCCGCGACCCAACCGCGGACCGCTCCTTCCGCCCGGCCCGTACGGCTCCCCGGCGGCATCGCCGCATGATCGCCCGCCTGCCCCACCACCCCGCCCCTCACGACCCAACCGCCATCGCCCCCGCCAACTTCCGATTGGCCTCACGCCCCGCTCCCTGCTACTCTGCCCTCGTGGCCAACCGGCCCGGCCCGAGCCGGTCAGGCCCGGACCGTCGCCCCGGGCCCGAAACGAGGATGGAACCATGGCACAAGCCATCATTGATCCGGAGGAGGTCCGCAGGTTCGCCGAGGAACTCAAACGCTTCAACGTCGAACTCCAAAACCGCATGGCCGCCCTCCAGGCACGGTTCAACGCCCTGGGCGATACCTGGCAGGACCAGGAACACGCCAAATTCGCCGAGGAATTCCGCGACACCATGAAGGTCCTCCGCAAATTCATCGAAGCCTCCAACCGCCAGGCACCCTTCCTCCTGCGCAAGGCCCAGCGCATCGAGGAATACCTCAAACAACACTGATCCATGGCTGACCAGGCCCGGGTCACCTCCATCGAAGCCATCGAGGCGTTCCGCAACCGCCTCATCCTCTTCCGCGACCGCGCCAGCCGCATCCTGGATGAGGTCTCCGAAACCCTCACCCGCACCCGAAACTGGCTCGATCACGAGTGCCCTGAACGACACCGCCAGGAACTGCGCCGACTGCAACGCCAGCTGGAGCAAAAGGAACAGGAACTCTTCTCCGCCCGACTCTCCCCCTTCCAGGAAACCGCCCCCGCCGAACAGGCCGCCGTCCAACGCCTCCGCCGTGCCATCGAGGACGTCGAACACCGCCTCCGCCGCGTCCGTTCCTGGCAACAACAGTTCGAACCCCGCATCCAAACCCAGGCCCGCCAAATCGAAAAACTCCGGCACCACCTCGACCACGACCTCGGCCGCGCTCTCAACTTCCTTACCGAAGCCGTCCGTTCCCTCGCCGCCTACGCCGAACTGCATCCTGCCGCCGCCGCCACCGGATCCCCCGCAACCCCAGCCAACCCCGACACCACCGACACCACCGACAAAACCGCCCACCCGAACCAACCCCCCACCCCAACCCCCACAACTCCCGGCCAACCATGACCGGCGCCCAAAACCGTCTCCTCGGCCTGCTCAAAGAACTGCGTTCCGAATGGGAACAAACCCGCAATTTCTGGACCGATGCCAAAGCCCTCGAATTCGAACAACGCTACCTCAACGAACTCCAGCAACAGGTCAACCAAACCGTCTCGGCCCTCGACGCCCTCGAACGACTCCTCCAACAACTCCATCGCGACTGTGAATAACCCCCTCCCCTCCATCACCAACACCCTCGCCCGACTGGAACAACTCCGGACGCTGGCCCGCGACCTCGCCGCCCGCGCCCGCCACCTCGAAGAAGACCTCACCACACGCACCCACCGCGTCCGGTACCAACACGAAGAAGCCCTCCGCGTCGCCCGCGAACAGCACGACACCGGCCGCGCCCGGCTCGAAACCCATGCCCGCGAACGTCGCACCTTCCTCGACCGCACCTTCCACCACCGCGAGCAACGCATCCAACGCGCCGCCGAAAACCAGCGTCAGCACACCCTCGCACGCATCGAGTCCCAGGCCGCCCGCACCACCTTCGAAATCCAACGCGCCCAACTCGAGGCCGACCGCCAACGCGACGCCGATCTCCAAACCGCCAAGGCCGACCACGAAGCCTTCCAAGCCCGGCTCGCCGAGGCCCGGCACCTCCACCACCAAACCCTCCAACACGCCTGCCTGCTCCTCACCCCCTGGCCCGCCCTCGTCCGCCTCTGCACCGAAACCGCCCCCGCCACTCAACCCCGGCCCGCACCCTCCCTCGACACCTTCAACGCCGAACTCGACACCCGCCTGCGGGAACTCGACAAAACCCTCCAAAAAGGCCGCCGACTCCTCCTGCCCCTGTTCCTGCGATACTGCCCATGGTGGCTGGGCGTCATCCTCACCGCCACGCTCCCCGCCCTGATCCTCTTCGGCCTCCTCAGGATCCACCCCGGCACGCTGAGCCCCACAAGCTGGGGCCTCTGGACCGCCGCCCTGCTCCTCTGGCCCCTGCTCCATACCGTGGGCCGGAGCCTGACCCGGCCCGTGGCCCTCGCCCTGAGCCGCCAACTCGCCGAATGCGCCGCATGGATCGAGGCCACCGCCCAACATGCCGAAACCGAATACCAGGCCCGCACCACCGCCATTCAAACCCTCCACCACCGCACAATCGAAACCCTCAACGCCAGCTGGCGCCAGCTCCGCGAAGAAACCCGCCACCTCCAAAACGAGGCCATCGAACGCATCGAACACCAGGCACGCCGCGCTCACCAGACCAACCAGCGCCTCCACGCTCTCCGAATCCAACAACTGGAAACCGACCTCGCCCACCAGCTCGCCCGGCTGGACGAGGAATTCCAACGACAGTGCCAGACCCTCGAAACCGCCACCCGCCAGCAGCTCCAGCGGCTCCAGGACGCCCACCGCGAAGGATGGGAACAAATCCGCACCGAATGGAACCAAACCGCCCTGCCCCTCCACGCCCAACTCCTCGAGCAAGCCCGCACCGCCGAGCGCGCCTTCCCGCCATGGTCCGACCCCGTCTGGATCCACTGGTCACCCCCCCCCGAATTCCCTCATGCCGCCCTGTTCGCCCACCTCTCGGTCGCATTGCCCGCCCTCTGCGGCACCGAGTTGACCGCCCACGGCCTCGCCCTCCCCCAACCCCACGAACTCCGACTCCCCCTCCTCCTCACCCTGCCCCACGAGGGTTCCCTCATCCTCGAAACCGCCCAAACCGGCGCCGAAACCGCCATCGCCACCCTCAACAACCTCATCCTCCGACTCCTCACCGCCGCACCCCCGGGCCGCATCGCCTTCACCATCCTCGACCCCGTCGGCCTCGGGCAGAACTTCGCCGGCCTCATGCACCTGGCCGACTACGAAGACCGCCTCATCCACGGCCGCATCTGGACCCAGCCCGCCCAAATCGAAGACCGCCTCGCCGAACTCAACGAACACATCGAAAAAGTCACCCAGATGTACCTCCGCAACGACTACGCCACCCTCACCGAATACAACCAACGCGCCGGCCGCCTCGCCGAAAAATACCACTTCCTCGTCGTCGCCCATTTCCCCGTCAACTTCACCGACCTCGCCGTCAAACGCCTCCTCAGCCTCGCCACCAGCGGGCCCCGCTGCGGCGTCTACCTCCTCCTCCACTGGGACCTCCGCCGACCCAACCCGCCCGAACTCGTCCCCGACGAACTCCGCAAAGCCGCACGCCGCATCGTCGCCCACCAGGATTCCTTCCGCCTCGCCGACGCCGATTTCGAAGGCACCCGACTCGAACTCGAATCCCCGCCCCCGCCCGACCTCGCCACCGAACTGCTCCATCGCATCGGCCAAAACAGCCGCGACGCCTTCAGGGTCGAAACCCCCTTCATCGACGCCGCACCCACCCCCGACCAGTTCTGGTCCGCCGACGCCACCGAGGAAATCCGCGTCCCCATCGGCCGCACCGGCGCCACCAAACTCCAATACCTCGCCCTCGGCCGCGGCACCCGCCAGCACGGCCTCGTCGCCGGCAAAACCGGCTCCGGCAAATCCACCCTCTTCCACGTCATCATCACCAACCTCGCCCTCTGGTACAGCCCCGACGAGGTCGAGTTCTACCTCGTCGACTTCAAAAAGGGCGTCGAATTCAAATGCTACGCCACCCACAAACTCCCCCACGCACGCGTCGTCGCCATCGAAAGCGACCGCGAATTCGGCCTCAGCGTGCTCCAACGCGTAGACGAGGAACTGCGCCGGCGCGGCGACCTGTTCCGCAAACTCGGCGTCCAGGACCTCCCCGGCTACCGCCGCCTCAACCCACCCGAACCGCTCCCGCGCATCCTCCTCCTCATCGACGAATTCCAGGAGTTCTTCGTCGAGGACGACCGCATCGCCCAAACCGCCGCACTCCTGCTCGACCGCATCGTCCGACAGGGCCGCGCCTTCGGCATCCACGTCCTGCTCGGCTCCCAAACCCTCGGCGGCGCCTACACCCTCGCCCGCTCCACCATGGGCCAAATGGTCGTCCGCATCGCCCTCCAATGCAACGAAGCCGACGCCCTCCTCATCCTCAACGAAGACAACCCCGCCCCGCGCCACCTCACACGCCCCGGCGAGGCCATCTACAACGACGAAGGCGGCGCCCTCCAGGGCAACAGCCCCTTCCAGGTCGTCTGGCTCCCCGAGGACGAACGCGACCATTGGCTCCGCCAAATCCGCCAACTGGCCGAAAACCATCCCCACCACGGCCGCCGCTTCGCCGCACGCGAGCCCGTCGTCTTCGAAGGCAACGCACCCGCTCACATCGATTCCAACCGCCCCCTCCGCCAACTCCTCTCGGCACCCGCACTCCAACCCTCAACCACACCGCGACTCTGGCTCGGCGAACCCAACGCCATCAAGGGCCCCACCGAAATCACCTTCCGCCGCCAGAGCGGGAATCACCTCCTCATCATCGGACCCCGCGACGAACCCGCCTTCACCATGCTCGCCCTCGCCCCCATCATGCTCGCCGCCCAACTCCCCCGCCACGCCGCACGCTTCTACTTCTTCGATGCCAGCCCGCCCGACGCACCCGAAACCCGCCTGCTCCAAAACCTCCTGCCCCAACTCCCACACCCCGCCCACCTCGTCCGACCCTCCGACACCGACCACACCCTCCGCGCCCTCCTGGCCGAAATCCAACAACGCACCGAAAACCCCGCCCCGGACCAGCCCCAACTCTTCCTCCTCGTCCACCGCATCCAGTACCACAAAAAACTCCGCTACGACGAGGACGCAGCCTTCGCCCTCGACTCCGACGCCGCCACCGAACACCCCGGCCTCATCTTCGACCGCCTCATCACCCAGGGCGGTAACCTCGGTTGCCACGTCCTCCTCACGTGCGACACCTACGCCAACCTCCTCCGCCAGCTCAGCCGCAAGGCCATCGCCGAATTCGAACTGCGCGTCCTCTTCCAAATGAGCGCCAACGACTCCGCCAGCCTCATCGACTCACCCCAGGCCAACCGCCTCGGCCTCCACCGCGCCCTCCTCTTCCACGGACAGGAAGGCTGGATCGAAACCTTCCGACCCTACGCATTGCCCGACCCCGCCTGGTTCCAACACGCCCTCCAACAACTCGCCCGACTCCACGCCGTCCCCGTCGAAGGCACACCCTGAGCCCGCACCCCCTCCATGCTCATCGCCTTCCACAAGCCCTGCGGCGTCCTCTCCCAATTCACACCCGATCACCCCGGCCAATTGACCCTCGCACAGTTCGGGTTCCCACCCCGCGTCTACCCCATCGGCCGCCTCGACGCCGACTCCGAAGGCCTTCTCCTCCTCTCCGATGAACCCGCCCTCACCGCACGTATCCTCGACCCGCGCCACGCACACCCGCGCGAATACTGGGTCCAAATCGAACGCATCCCAACCCCGGAAACCCTCCGCCAGCTCGAACGCGGCGTGCGCATCGGCAACCACCTCACCCGACCCTGCCGCGCCCGTTTCCTCGAACCACCACCCCAAATCCTCCCGCCCGAAGCCGACCCCGCCCAACACCCCATCGCCCTCGGCCCCCAGCCCCCGTTCATCCTGCCCGCACGCAACCCGCCCGTCCGATACCGCAAAACCGTGCCGGATTGCTGGATCGCCCTCGAACTCCACGAAGGCAAAAACCGACAGGTCCGCCGCATGACCGCCGCCGTCGGACACCCCACCCTCCGCCTCATCCGCGTCCGCATCGGCCAATTCTGGCTCGGTTCCCTTCCCCCGGGTCACTGGCGCATCCTCACCCCCGCCGAACGCCAGGCCGTCCTCGCCCGACCCTGAGGACGCCCCCAACCCGTCCCCGCCCCCGCAACCGTGAAAACCAGCCAACACCCGGGGTCGGACCCGCCCGGCGCGGCCACCGCACACCGGGTTTTACACGGACACAAGCCCCGTACATCCAAACAATCCTTCTAACCAACCCGGCACCGCCCAACCACCACCCAACCAATCGCCCCAACCCCTACCACCAGTGCCTGCGCCCTTCCTCGTGCGAACCTCCTTTGCTACGATCGCCGCGCGCAACACAAACCGCAGCACCCCATGACAGCACGGCCAACAACACCACTGACCCTCGCAATGAAAGGGCAATGGCCCAATCCTCCAGGGACCAACTCCATCCCACAGGAAGCCCACCAAACCTCAACACCCGGAAACACCTCCCTCCCGGTACAACCCTGAACCGCTGCACCAACTCTTCACCATGCCCAAAACCAGAACCAGGCAAAACAGCTCGAAAAACCGCCCCGCCTCCACGGGGGCCAACCTCGGTTTCGAGCCCAGCCTCTGGCAGGCAGCAAATGCCCTCCGCGGCTCGATGGACGCGGCCGAATACAAGCACGTGGTGCTCGGCCTCATCTTCCTGAAGTACATCTCCGACGCCTTCGAGGAGCACCGCAAGCGGCTCGAGCAGGAGCCCTACGCGGACCCGGAAGACCCCGACGAGTACCGGGCCGCGAACGTCTTCTGGGTACCGCCCGAAGCCCGCTGGGAGCGGCTTCAGCAGAACGCCCGCCAGCCCACCATCGGGCAAATCGTGGACGAGGCCATGGAGGCCGTGGAACAAGACAACCCGTCCCTCAAGGGGGTCCTCCCCAAGGACTACGCCCGCCCGGCCCTCGACAAGCAGCGACTCGGCCACCCGCCAGACAGAAAAAGCCGCTGCGGGACCGCCGTGGGGCGGTGCTCTTCATCGACGCCCGCCGGATGGGCCGGATGGTGCACCGCGTCCAGCGGGAGCTCACCAAGGAGGAGATCCAGAACATTGCCCGCACCTACCACGCCTGGCGGGGCGAACAGGACACGGGCCAGCACTGGGACGTCCCCGGTTTCTGCAAGAGCGCCACGCTGGAGGAGATCCGCCAGCACGGGTACGTTCACCCCGGGACGATATGTGGGCACGGTGGTGGATGTCGGACACGACAAGCCCTTTGACGAGACGATGCGCCGCCTCACCGCACAGCTCCGTGACCAGATGGCCATGGCCGGACGGCTGGCGGAAGCGATCTGGCGGAGCCAAGAGGGACTTCGCTATGACCCTTGAACAACTACTCAGAGAAAAGCGTGAAGACATCTTGCTCGTTTGCGCCAGGTACGGCGCGCGGAATGTCCGCGTCTTCGGTTCGGTGGCGCGTGGGGAAGCGGACGCACAAAGCGACCTGGACTTCCTTGTCGAGCTGGAACCGGGGCGGACCCTCTTCGACCTGGGCGGGCTCCAATACGATCTGGAGCAACTGCTCGGCTGCCCGGTGGACGTCGTGACCGAACGCGGGCTCAAGGTGCGGATCCGTGACCGCGTGGTTCAGGAGTCGGTGCCGCTGTGAGAGACCCCAAAGAACGGATACGGGACATCCTGGAGTCGATCGCGGCCATTGAGCGCTATCTGGATAGAGGCCGGGCCGCCTTCGAGCAGGACGAGCTCCTGCAGGGCTGGTTTGTCCGGCACCTGCAGATCATCGGCGAGGCCGCAAGGGCACTGCCCGAGGAAGTGCGGGCGTTGGCGCCCGACATTGAGTGGACCAAAATCATCGGTATGCGCAATGTCCTGGTCCACGGCTATTTCGATATCGACCGGGATCTCGTCTGGGATACTGCCCGGCGCGACGTCCCGGCACTCAAACCTCCCATGGAACGATTGCTGAAACGATTGGAGGAGCCGGGGTATGGCCGCTGAATCCAACAAGCCGAAACCACAGAGAGTCCCGGCAGATTCGCCCCTGCCACCGCCCGGTTGAATCGCCCAATTGTGCAAGAGGGTCTTGCCCAAATCTCATGGCTCCACAACTGCGTGCTGCTGGATAAAGTGAAAGATCCCCAAGCCCACTGGGAGTGCCTGCGGCAGAACCCCCTCCAGCCCACCATCGGTCAGATGGTGGACGAGGCCATGGAGGCGGTGGCACGAGACAACCCGCCCCTCAAGGGCCTGCTGGCCAGGGACTACGCCTACCCGGCCCTGAACAACCAGCGACTCGGCCACCCGCCGGACAGAAAAAGCCGCTGTGGGACCGCCGGGGGGCGGTGCTCTTCATCGACGCCCGCCGGATGGGCCGGATGATGGACCGCGTCCCTCGGGAACTCACCAAGGAGGAGATCCAGAACATTGCCCGCACCAACCACGCCTGGCAGGGCGAACACAACGCGGGCCAGCACCGGGAAATCCCCGGCTTCTGCAAGAACCCAACGCTCAAGGAGGTGCGCAAGCACGGCCAGGTCCGTACCCCCGCCGGCATGTCGGTGCCGAAGTCCGCGACGATGATCATGAGCCCTTTGGGGAGAAGATGGCGCGGCTCGGGAAGCAACTCCAAAAACAGCAGGCAGAGGCAGCAAGAGCTGGAAGCGGCCATCGAAGCCATGCCGCGCATGCCGGGGTTTTCAATGCAACGTTGATTCGATGCCGAACGGCTTTCTATGGTAAACGCAGCGTTTAGCTCAGGGGCCGCTCCTGCGCCATGATCAACGCGACCCATAACAAGACCACACGCGCAGGTCGTTCTGTGCGCCAGCCCGCTGGTTACCGCGCCTTCATCCCCGCGCCGCTGCCGCCCGACCCTCCTCTCGCCCTGTCCGGCTCCTTGCAGGAGGCGCCCTCCGCTGCCGACTGCGCCTTGGGACGGTTGGATGGCGCCGTGCTCACCCTGCCCAATCCCGATCTGTTCGTATTCATGTACGTGCGCAAGGAGGCCGTGCTCTCCAGCCGGATCGAAGGCACCGGGTCGTCGTTACAAAACCTGCCGGCCGCCGAGGCGCAACTGTTCGATCCCGAAATGCCCAAAGGCGTGCAGGAAGTGGCCAACTACGTGCGTGCCCTGAACCATGGCCTCGCGCGCCCGGCCGAGCTGCCGGTGTCGGTGCGGTTGATCCGCGAAATTCACGCCATGCTGATGGCAGGGCTGCGCGGCGGGCGGCTCACACCGGGGGAACTGCGCACGAGTCAAAACTGGATCGGCCCGGCGGGTGCCACGCCCAGCACGGCCACGTTCGTCCCCCCGCCGCCGCACAAAGTGTCGCAGGCACTCGCGTACCTCGAAAGATTCCTCCTCAGCGACCCAAGTCTGCCGCCACTCATCCAGGTGGGCCGGGCCCATGCCCGGTTCGAGACCATCCACCCTTTGCTCGACGGCAACGGCCGCCCCGGGCGACTTTTGATCACCTTTCTCCTCACCGAAAAACGCCTCCTCAGGAAGCCCGTGCTCTACCTCTCGCATTATTTCAAACGACACCGGGCCGGGTACTATGACCGCCCGCAAGCCGTGCGCGACGCGGGCGATTGGGAGGGCTGGCTCGAATTCTTCCTGCGCGGCGTGGCCGAAGTCAGTGCCGCGGCCACAGCCACCGCCGCCGCCATCCTGCGTATGCGTGAGGACTATCGAAACCGCATCACCGAACACCTCGGTCGTGCTGCCGCCAACGGCCACCGTGGGATGGACCACTTGTTTGACCACCTCATCATCACAATGGCCACCGTGCGCGACTGGCTCGGGATCACCCCCGTTGGCGCAAACCAGATCGTCAACCGCCTCGAAGCAATCGGCCTGCTGCGCGAAATCACCGGCCACGCGCGCAACCGGCGGTTTCGTTTCGAACCGTACCTCGAGCTATTCGAGGAACCGGAGGAAGCGCAACCGTGAACACGTTGCAACCTTTCTGGAGGAACGTTTGACATGGAAAACGGCCAACTCACCTGGATCACCAACTTCATCTGGGGCATTGCCGACGATGTCCTGCGCGACCTCTACGTGCGCGGCAAGTACCGCGACGTCATTCTCCCCATGACCGTCATCCGCCGACTGGACGCGGTCCTGGAACCCACCAAACAGGCGGTGCTCGACATGAAGGCCGCGCTCGACAGAGCCGGCATTACGAACCAGGACGCCGCCCTGCGCCAGGCCGCCGGTCAGGCCTTCTACAACACCTCTCCCTTCACGCTGCGCGATCTCAAGGCACGCGGTAACCGCCAGCAACTGGAGGCCGACTTCCGCGCCTACCTGGATGGCTTCTCGTCCAACGTCCAGGAGATCATCGACAACTTCGAGTTCCGCAACCAAATCCCCCGCCTGGCCAAAGCCGACGCACTGGGCGCCCTCATCGAAAAGTTCCTTGACCCCTCGATCAACCTCAGTCCCTACCCGGTGCTCAACAGCGACGGCACCGTCCGGCTGCCCGGCCTCGACAACCACGCGATGGGCACGATCTTCGAGGAGCTCGTGCGCCGCTTCAACGAAGAGAACAATGAAGAAGCCGGTGAACACTGGACCCCGCGCGACGCAGTGAAACTCATGGCCCGCCTGATCTTCGAGCCCATCGCCGACCAGATCACCGATGGCACCTACCTGCTCTACGACGGCGCCTGCGGCACCGGCGGGATGCTCACCGTGGCCGAGGAAACCCTCTTGCAACTGGCGCGCGAACGCGGCAAACAGGTCTCGGTGCACCTTTTTGGCCAGGAGATCAACGCCGAAACCTACGCCATCTGCAAGGCCGACCTGCTCATGAAGGGCGAAGGCGATGCCGCCGACAACATCGTCGGCGGGCCGGAACACTCGACCCTCTCCAACGACGCCTTCCCCGGCCGCACCTTCGACTTCATGCTCTCCAACCCGCCCTACGGCAAGAGTTGGAAGAGCGACCTCGAGCGCATGGGCGGCAAGGACGGCATCAGAGATCCGCGCTTTGTCGTGCAACACCGGGGCGAGGAGCTGTCGCTCATCACCCGCTCGAGCGACGGACAGATGCTGTTCCTGGTGAACATGCTCTCCAAGATGAAGCACGACACCCCGCTCGGCAGTCGCATCGCGGCGGTCCACGACGGCTCGTCGCTCTTTGCGGGGGACGCCGGCCAGGGCGAAAGCAACATCCGCCGCTGGATCATCGAAAACGACTGGCTCGAGGCCATCGTTGCCCTGCCGCTCAACATGTTCTCCAACACCGGCACCGCCACCTACGTCTGGGTGCTCACCAACCGCAAACCCGCCCGCCGCAAAGGCCGCGTCCTGCTCATCAATGCCACCGAGTGGTACAAGCCCTTGTCCAGAAACCTCGGCAAGAAAAACCGCGAGCTCGGTGAGGAGGAGATCCGCCTCATTGTGGACACCTTCCTCCAATTCGAGCAGACCGAGCACTCCATGATCCTCCGCAACGCCGCCTTCGGTTACTGGAAGGTGACGGTGGAGCGCCCGTTGCGCCTGAAAGGCATCGAGCCCGAGCGCGCCTACACCCCCAGGGAGCTCAAGGCGCTTCGGGAGTCGGCCGAGCGTGCCGACGACGCGCCGCCGGTGATCAAGAAGCTTCACAAACCCGGCACCGTGCCTGACCCGCTGCGCGGCCTGTTTGAGGTGACCATTCACGGCAAGCCCCGGGTGGTGGAGTATGAACCCGACACCGAACTGCGCGACACCGAGCAGATCCCGTTCCTCGAGTGCCAAGCCTGCCATACGCCCGGCCACCTGCCGAGCGCGGAGGACGAGCGCACGGCCATCGAAGCTTTCTTGCGCCGTGAGGTGCTGCCCTACGCGCCAGACGCCTGGTACGACCCGGCCAGCCTCAAGGTCGGCTACGAAATCAACTTCAACCGCTACTTCTACAAACCCAAGGCCCTGCGCACGCTCGAGGAGATCCGCGCCGACCTCTTCGCGGTGGAGAAGGAGGTGCAAGGGTTATTAAACGACATTTTTGGAGGGCACTTGGTATGAAGGCCACCGAAGCGAAACTTCTCGACTTCCTCCGGAAATCGCCGCAGTTCATCGTGCCTATCTTTCAACGCACCTACTCCTGGGGTGAGCGCCAGTGTCGCCGCCTCTGGGACGATATCTTGCGCACTGGTGCGAGCGAGCAGGTCGCTGCCCACTTCTTGGGATCGATCGTCTACATCGAAAAAGGACTCTATCAGGTCACTAGCCAAGCGCCCCTGCTCGTCATTGACGGCCAGCAGCGGCTGACCACGATCTCCCTTCTCCTAGAGGCTTTGGCGCGACACATCGGTGATGGAGAGCCGGTCGAGGGCTTCTCCGCTGAGAAGATCCGCCACTACTACCTGCTGAATCCGCTGGAGAAGGGTGACCGCGCCTACAAACTCCTACTCACAGATACCGACCGCGATACCCTGCTTGCATTGGTGCGTCAGAAGGCTCTTCCTGCCGAGCATTCGATCCGCATCGCTAAGAACTTTGAGTTCTTCCAAGAGCAGGTTAAAAATCTCGGTGACGATCTGAGGCCACTCTGCCACGGGCTCGCCAAGCTCGTGATCGTGGATATCGCTTTGAGCCGCGACAAGGACAACCCGCAGCTCATCTTCGAGAGTATGAACTCAACCGGGCTTGAGCTGACGCAGGCGGACCTAATCCGCAACTTCATTTTGATGGGCTTGGAGCCCGAGCACCAGGACCGCCTCTACGCCGACCACTGGCAGCCTATGGAACATGCCTTCGGCCAGGAAGCATACAGTCGCGAGTTCGATGCCTTCATGCGCCACTTTCTGACGCTCAAGACGGGCGAGATCCCGAAACTCAACGAAGTCTACGAGACATTCAAGGCGTACGCCGGTCGTCCTGAGGTGGCGGCTGCGGGGATCGATTCTGCGGGGATCGATTCCCTGGTGGCTGAAATCCACCGCTTCGCCAGCCACTACTGCGCTATGGCGCTCGGCAAGGAGCAGGACAAGGCGCTCAGCGCCGCCCTCAGCGACCTGCGTGAGCTCAAGGTCGACGTCGCCTGGCCATTCTTGCTCGAGCTGTACGACGACTACCGGCAGGGAATCCTCTCACACTCGGATTTTCTGCGGGCGGTGCGGCTGGTCGAGTCCTACGTCTTCCGGCGCGCCGTCTGCGGCATCCCCACGAACTCGCTCAACAAGACCTTTGCGACCTTCCGGCGCGCCCTCGACAAGGAGCGGTACCTCGAGAGCATCGAAGCGCACTTCCTGCTGCTCCCGTCCTATCGGCGATTCCCGCGCGACGACGAGTTCGAACGCGAACTCAAGGTCCGCGATCTCTACAACTTCCGTAGCCGTTCCTACTTGTTGCGCCGCCTTGAGAACCACGGCCGCAAGGAGCCGGTGCCGACGGAGGAATACACTGTTGAGCACATCCTGCCACAGAATGAAAATCTCTCGCAGGCATGGCGCGATGCCCTTGGCCCCGACTGGCAACGCATCCAACAGACTTGGCTCCACACCCTCGGCAATCTCACCCTGACCGGATACAACGCCGAGTACAGCGACCGGCCCTTTCCCGAGAAGCGCGACATGTCCGGCGGCTTTCGCGAAAGCCCGCTTTGGTTGAACAAGGGGCTTGCCCAGGTGGAGGTCTGGAACGCAGACGCAATACGAGCTCGTGCCGATCGGCTGGCGAAGCGTGCCCTCGAGGTCTGGCCCGCTCCCAGTCTCTCTGAGGACGTTCTCGAGCGCTACCGTCCGAAGCGTGAAGTCCAGGCGGCATACACAATCGAGGATCACCCCTACCTGGTCTCTGGCCCCATGGCCGATCTCTTCCAGGCCTTTCGCAGGGAAGTACTCGCTCTCGACCCCTGCATCACCGAGGAGTTCCTCAAGCTGTACGTCGCCTATAAGGCCGAAACAAACTTCGTGGACGTGGTGCCGCAGAAGAGCCGCCTGCGTCTTAAGCTCAACATGAAGTTCCATGAGGTGCACGACCCGCGCGGTATATGTCGAGACGTCAGCAACCTTGGCCGCTGGGGCAATGGCGACGTCGAAGTTATGCTCAGTCGCGCCGAGGATCTGCCCTATGTCATGGGACTCGTGCGCCAAGCCTTCGAGAAGCAGATGGGCGATGGGGAGGACGAATTATGATCGACGCGCTGACACCCTACCCCGCCTACAAAGACTCCGGGGTGCCGTGGCTCGGCCAAGTGCCGGAGCATTGGGAGGTGTTGCCGGGACGCGCGGTATTTCGTGAAATCAATGACCGTGGTCACCCTGACGAACAGATGCTGTCGGTAACCATCAAACGCGGCGTAGTCCGTCAGCAGCACTTGCTCGCGACCAGCTCCAAGAAAGACTCCTCGAACGAGGACAAGTCCACCTACAAACTCGTTCAACCGGATGACCTGGTGTACAACAAGATGCGAGCCTGGCAGGGGGCGGTTGGTGTCTCGGCTTACCGTGGAATCGTGAGCCCGGCTTACATCGTCCAGCGGCTAAGAAGCGCCGAGAACTTGCCTCGCTACATGCACTTTCTCCTTCGTACACCCCTATTCGCTGCGGAGGCGGAGCGATGGTCGTATGGCATTACTTCGGATCAGTGGAGTCTGCGGGCAGAGGAATTCAAGTGTGTCTACTTCTCACTTCCCCCCCTCCCCGAACAAACCGCCATCGTCCGTTTCCTCGACTACATGGACCGGCGGGTTTGGCGCGTCGTCCACGCCCGGCAGCGGCACATCACACTGCTCGACGAGTACCGGCAGGCCCTCATCCACCAGGCCGTTACCGGCCAAATCGACGTCCGCACGGGCAAACCCTACCCCGCCTACAAAGACTCCGGCGTCGAGTGGCTCGGCCAAGTGCCGGAGCATTGGGAGGTGCGACGGCTTAAGACAGCAGTCGATCACATAAACGAACAGACGAGTTTCAAGACCGATGAGGATCTCTACATAGCATTAGAGCACGTTGAGAGTTGGACAGGTCGCCTTCTGTTGCCAACCGGAGAAGCGCAGTTTGACAGTCAAGTGAAGCGCTTCCGAGCTGGAGATGTTCTTTTCGGAAAGCTTAGGCCATATCTTGCTAAGGTTGTTCGTCCCAAACAGAGTGGCGTCTGCGTTGGTGAGTTTTTTGTCTTGCGCGCAAGGCCCGTTCTTGCACCTCAGTATTTGGAGGTGGCTCTGCGATCGGCACCGGCTATTGATTTCATAAACAGCTCAACTTACGGTGCCAAGATGCCCCGAGCCGATTGGACGTTCGTTGGGGCAATGCTATTTCCCCTTCCTCCCCTCGCTGAACAAACCGCCATCGTGGAATACCTCGACGCGCAAACGGCCAAAATCGACGCCGCCATTGCCGCCCTCCGCCGCGAAATCGAACTCCTGCGCGAATATCGCGAGCGGCTGATTGCCGATGTGGTCACCGGCAAGGTGGACGTTCGCGAGGTGGCAGCGCGGTTGCCTGAGGAGCCGCAGCTTGAATCAGAACTTACAGAAATAGAGGTACCTGAGGGCAACGACGATGACACAATTGCATCTTCAGACGTATCTTGGGAGACGTAGAATGATACATTCGTCCGTATCCAAAAGCATCCGTGGAAAAGGTGAACGAGAACGACCATGCTAGAACGAATCGTCCTTCAAGGCTATAAATCAATCGAGAATGCGGATGTTTCACTCCGTCGGATAAATGTGCTAATCGGCGCAAACGGGGCTGGCAAATCGAACTTCGTGAGCCTGTTTCGGTTCATGAACCGCCTCGTGAGCCGGGAACTGCAGACCTACGTAGCGCAGGCTGGTGGGGCCGACCAGCTTCTGCACTACGGCCGTAAGACCACCGAGAGGCTGCACATCGAACTCTGGTTTCGTCAGGATGAGGACTTGGCCAAC
Organism: Limisphaera ngatamarikiensis; assembly: GCF_011044775.1. Classification (NCBI taxonomy): domain Bacteria; kingdom Pseudomonadati; phylum Verrucomicrobiota; class Verrucomicrobiia; order Limisphaerales; family Limisphaeraceae; genus Limisphaera; species Limisphaera ngatamarikiensis. The sequence continues at coordinate 39,306 of NZ_JAAKYA010000027.1, forward strand.
AGATATGAATGTACTCTGCTTCCCACCGCCGATGATTTTCTGGTTTTTCAAGAGGAGGGGGTTTATTTTCATAGCCGCCAGCGATATGAGCGACCCTACCTCAGCATTCACTCTGACCAGGCCCACAAGGAAACGCTCCTCATGGATTGGAGGCAAAGCGGCGACCGTGTGGCTTATTACGTCTTGAGCGCTCTGAATTCCTGGCAAGTGTATCACTTCCACGACACAAGTGCCTCAGCCAAAGTCAAGCAAACCGGAGACTTGCACGATAATCTCTTCCTGCGCCCTAATGCGTCTAACCTGGCCGCCTACCTGTATTTGCTGCGGGAAACCCAACAAGCCTACTACCGCAACATTGTGGAAACGGTCCGCTTGGCGGCGCCGTTTTTTGGTGATTTCGTGTTGCGTCCATCGCCGTTCAACCCGGAAAAAATCCGACTGGAATGGCAGGAGCGTGGTTCGGACCTCCTCTTTGGCCCCCATGCGCTTTCTGATGGCACGCTCCGGCTCATCTGCCTGGCTACGCTCTTTTTGCAGCCGCCAGACCGTCTCCCCACTACCATTGTCTTGGACGAACCCGAGCTCGGCCTGCATCCCTACGCGATTGCTCTGCTTGCGGACATGGTGCACAGTGCTTCGCAGCACACACAGGTCATCCTGGCAACTCAATCTGTCACGCTCGTCAACCAGTTCCAGCCCGAAGACATTCTGGTCGTTGACCGGGACCAAGGGAAAACGGTGTTTCGCCGTCTCGCCAAAGATGAAATGACCGCCTGGCTGGAAGATTATGGTCTGGGCGATCTGTGGGAGAAAAACCTGCTGGGAGGGCGGCCATCACAATGAAAAGGGTACTTATTTATGTTGAAGGGCAGACCGAAGAGACTTTCGTGCGAGATGTGCTGGCGCCCCACTTGATGAAGACGTGCCAGATCGAGCTGAAGCCAACGTTGGCTCGCACCAAGCACACAAAATCTGGCCAAACGTTCAAGGGCGGCATTGTCTCCTATGCGCAGGTTAAAGGAGATATCCAAAGACTTTTAGGAGATAGTAATGCCGCACTGGTTACAACGATGATAGATTATTACGGTTTGCCGGATAATTTTCCGGGCAAAGATACGCTTCCCGCTGGCACCCCATACGTCCGTGTACGCCACTTGGAGAATGCGTTCGCGAACGATATTGGAGATCCTCGCTTCCTGCCTTTCCTGGTCTTGCACGAGTTTGAGACCCTTGTGCTTGTGAAACCTGAGAATCTTGGCAAGGTATTGCCCCAATATGAAAACCAACTGCAAGCTCTGGTGAAGAATATCCGCGGCATCCCGCCGGAAGAAGTCAATGACGGCCCTCAAACTCACCCATCTGCTCGTATTTTGCAACACTTCCGAGGATACCAGAGGAGATTGCATGGCCCTCTCGTCATCAAGGATATCGGCCTCGAAACCATCCGTGAACAATGTACTCACTTCAACGAATGGCTAAAGAAACTGGAAGGTTTATGCGAAGTGACGCAATGAAGCGATGAAACCCACCGACACCAGTGAAGCCGGCCTTGAAACCCTGATCTGCCGGGTGCTGACGGGCAGTGACTGCACACCCCGGGCCGCCGGTTCCCCGGCGGTCGTCGCCGAAACCGCGGCGCCCTACGGCGGTATGGGCTGGTTGCCGGGCGATCCGGCCGATTACGACCGCGAGTACTGCGTCGATCTGGTTCAGCTTGCGGCGTTTCTGCGTGCCACCCAGCCCAAGGTGGCCGCGGCACTCGATCTCGACCAGGACAGTCCCACGCGGCGGAAGTTTCTGGCGCGGCTCCAGGGCGAGGTGAGCAAGCGCGGCGTGGTGGACGTGTTACGCAACGGCATCCAGCACGGGCCGCACCGCATCGAGCTTTTCTTCGGCACGCCTTCGCCTGGAAACGAGTACGCGCGGGCGCTCCATGAGCAGAACCGCTTCACTGTCACCCGCCAGCTTCGCTACAGCCGCGACGAGAGGCAGCGGGCGCTGGATCTGGTTCTCTTCATCAACGGCCTGCCGGTTTTCACGTTCGAGCTCAAGAACCGCCTGACCAAACAAACGGTGCATGATGCCATCGAGCAGTACAAGCGCGACCGAAACCCGCGCGAGAAGCTATTTGATTGGGACGGTGTGTGGCGCACTTCGCCCTGGACGACAACGAGGTGTGGTTCTGCACGCACCTTCAGGGCAAGGCGTCGTGGTTTCTGCCGTTCAACAAGGGATGGAACGACGGCGCGGGCAATCCCCCCAATCCGCGCGGGCTCAAGACCGACTACCTGTGGCGGGAGATCCTCACCCGCGAGAGCCTGACCGACATCCTCGAGAACTACGCGCAACTGGTTGAGCAGAAGGACCCGAAGACCGGGAAGCGGTCGCGGAAGCAAATCTTCCCCCGCTACCACCAGCTCGACGTGGTGCGCAAGCTGCTTGCCGATGCACGGGAACATGGCGCAGGCCGGCGCTATCTCATCCAGCATTCGGCGGGGAGCGGCAAGTCGAATTCCATCGCCTGGTTGGCCCACCAGCTCATCGGTCTCGCCAAAGATGGAAAGCCCGTCTTCGATTCCATCATCGTCGTGACCGACCGGCGCATCCTGGACCAGCAGATCCGGGACACGGTCAAGCAGTTCGCCCAGGTGAGCGCCACGGTGGGGCACGCCGAGCATTCCGGCGACCTGCGGCGCTTCATCGAGAGTGGCAAGAAGATCATCATCACGACGCTGCAGAAGTTCCCGTTCATCCTCGACGACATCGGCAACGAGCATCGCGGGCGCCGATTTGCGATCATCATCGACGAGGCGCATTCGAGCCAGGGCGGGCGAACAACGGCCAAGATGCACCAGGCCCTTTCCGGCTCGATTGGTGAGGATGAGGAGGACACGTTCGAGGACCAGATCAACCGATTGATGGAGTCCCGGAAGCTTTTGCCCAACGCCAGCTACTTCGCCTTCACCGCCACGCCAAAAAACAAAACGCTGGAAATCTTCGGCACACCCGATCCGCAGCCCGACGGTACGGTGAAGCACCGGCCGTTCCATAGCTACACCATGAAACAGGCCATCTAGGAAGGCTTTATCCTGGACGTGCTGGCAAACTACACGCCCGTCAAAAGCTACTACAAGCTCGTCAAGACCATCGAGGATGACCCCGAGTTCGACGTCAAAAAGGCGCAGAAGAAGCTGCGCCGCTTCGTCGAGGGGCACGAGTACGCCATCCGGCTCAAGGCCGAGATCATGGTGGACCACTTTCATGAGCAGGTACTTGCCAGGGGCAAGATCGGCGGCCAGGCGCGGGCGATGGTGGTGACCGGCAGCATCGAGCGTGCAATCGAGTACTTCCACGCTTTTCAGAAGTACCTTGCCGAGCGCAAAAGCCCGTATCAGGCCATCGTGGCCTTCTCGGGCGAGCATGAATACGGCGGCGTGAAGGTCACCGAGGCCAGCTTGAACGGTTTCCCCTCGAACCAGATCCCCGACAAGATCCGGGAAGATCCCTACCGGTTCCTGATTTGTGCCGACAAGTTCCAAACCGGCTACGACGAGCCGCTCTTGCACACGATGTACGTGGACAAGCATCTCTCCGGGGTCAAGGCGGTGCAGACCCTTTCTCGCCTCAACCGCGCCCACCCGCAAAAGCACGACACCTTTATCCTCGACTTCGTCAACGACCCGGAGACGATCCGAAAGGCCTTCGAGCCCTACTACCGGACGACCATTCTCGCCGACGAAACCGACCCGAACAAGCTGCACGACCTCAAGGCGGATCTGGACGGCTACCAGGTATATGCCCCTGAGCAAGTGAATGAACTGGTACGGTGCTACCTCGCCGGCGCCGATCGCGACCAGCTCGACCCGATCCTTGACGCCTGCGTCGCCGCCTACCTGGAGCAGCTCGATGAGGACGCTCAGATCGACTTCAAAGGCAAGGCCAAGGCGTTTCTGCGAACCTACAGCTTCCTGTCCACGATTCTCCCCTACACCAATGCCGAGTGGGAGAAGCTATCGATCTTCCTCAACTTCCTGGTACCCAAGCTGCCGGCGCCCAAAGAGGAAGACCTGTCCAAGGGCATCCTCGAGGCGATCGACATGGACAGCTACCGGGTTGAAAAGCAGGCCACCATGAGGATTGCGCTTCCCGACGCGGATGCCGAGATCGAACCGGTGCCCACCGCAAGCGGTGGTTACAAGCCCGAACCGGAGCTCGACCGTCTCTCGAACATCATCAGGACCTTTAACGAGCAGTTCGGCAATATCCCCTGGACCGACGCCGATCGGGTGCGCAAATTGATCACCGAGGAGATTCCTGCACGCGTAGCGGCCGACACCGCCTATCAGAACGCCCGCAAGCATTCCGACAAACAGAACGCCCGCATCGAGCACGACAAGGCTCTTCAGCGGGTCATGATTGCGCTGCTCAAGGACGACACCGAACTCTTCAAGCAGTTCAGCGACAATGAGTCGTTCCGTCGCTGGCTGACCGATACGGTATTCGCACTGACCTACAACGAACCCGGCAGCGCGAGGTAACCAGTACGAGTTCATCGGCGGCTTCGGCCACGCATTCGGGACGTGCTGCCAAAAGCCTCCTTTATCCCTTTAAGGAGAACGCCCGGGCACGGCTCCGGGTGCTCGTCAAGCGCGTGCTCCGCAAACACGGCTACCCTCCGGACAAGCAGCAAAAGGCCACGGATACCGTGCTCGAGCAGACCGAGGCCCTGTGCAACGAATGGCTGGCGGCGGTTTGAACGCCCCACCACGCCTCAACAGCCGGGCTGCAAACCGAGTGCCTCCGCCACCACGGGGTCCACCACCGGCCGACCCTCCACATGTTGCCGCGCCAACCCAAAGCCCTCGTCCCACCCCCACACCGCCCAGCCCAAATCGTGCGCGCGCAGGATCCGTCCAAAATCGCGGAACCATTGGGCCCGATGCTCCGGCCGCGCATAACGCTGAAACACACCAAACTCCCCGCAATACAACGGTACCCCGTGCCGCTCGCCCCATTCCATGGCCTGTCGAAACTGCGCCGCCAACCGTTCGCCGTCCCACCGCTGCTGACCGTACCGCTCCAGCATCGCCCTCGACCGCGGATGCCCTGCCAGCTCCTCCAACAACGGCTCCACGGCCTCCGGACTGGACGGGTACGGCACCTGCCGCAGGGGTTTGACCTCCTCACTCGACCACGTGGCACCCTGATGCGTGAAAATGAACGGCTCGTAAAAGTGAAACGAATACACCACGTTGCCGTCGGCCACCGGTTCCATCCGCCGCAAACCCTGGATCCCGCCCCAGTTCGGTCCCGAGGTGATGATGGTATGCGCGGCCGCCCTGCGCCGGATCGTGGCCACCAATCTCGCGTTCCATCGGATCCACTCCTCCTCCCGTCCGGCAAACACCGGTTCGTTGATGACCTCCAGAAAGGTCAGCTCGGGATCCAGCTCCGCCAGTCGCGCGGCCAGCGAATCCCAGAACTTCTCAAAGGCCGCCTGCCAGTCCGGATTCAGCTCCGCCTCCCGGTCTTCGTTGTGAATGTCCACCACCACCGCCAGATCCGCGTGGTGAAACCGCCGAATGGCCTCCTCCAGATGCGGCAGTACCTCCGGCCGTGGCCGACCCTCCCGCGCGTCCAGGATCACCCCCGGTGCCACGCAAAGTCGCACGTGTCGCAAACCGATTTGCCGCATGCACGCCATTTCCCCGGCCGTCATGTAACCCTGGAAATGTTCGGCCGAGGCACGTCGCGGGAAACGGAACCACCGGCAGACATTGGCCCCCGGAGCCAGCCGCCGGAGCCGGGTCTCCGGCACCTGACTTCGCCCCGGTGCGGCCGTCAACCGGCCCAGGGCGGCCAGCCCTGCCAAAACACCCAAAAAGGTGCGTCGGGTCATTTCGTGAACGGGTTGAGGCGCGGTCATACCAAACCAGACGGCCCCGGGCAGTCCGGGATTCACACAAATTCGTGCCCCCTTTCAGAAAGGGCCATGGTCCGCAATGCTGCCCGGACCAGACAACGGATTCCTGACCGATCCGCGACAGCCGCAACGGGCCGCCACCCCGCGCCGTCAGCCACCCTTCGGGACATTTCGACACACCTTGTCCGGCCCGGCCGCCCCGCACTGGACCGACGCAGCGGGGTGGCCCGGTGATGGAGGAGTTGGATCCCGGGCCGGTTCATATCCCGAGGGGGCGAACCCGGATTTTCTCCTTAGGTTCAGGGCTGAACCATCCGATGTAGGATTGGCAAAAACCTTGAGGCGCCATGCAGGAAGTCACGACCAAAGCAGACGTGCGGCCGCTGAGCCTGAGCCAGATCCAGGCCCAGGTGGCGCGGTGCCCTTCCCTACCATCCCTCGGCAGCATCAACAAGGCGTTGCAGGAGCTGTTGGGTGCGGAACAGCGTTACTCCGCGCAGATTTCCGAAATCATCCGGCGCGATCCCAGCCTGACCTCCCGGCTGCTCCGGTTGGTGAACTCCGTCTATTACGGTCTGGCCCAGCCGGTCAACAGCATCGAAGAGGCGGTTTTCTACCTGGGCATACGTCAAATCCGGCAGCTTGCCCTGGTCACGCCCATCATTGAGGATTTCCAGCGGCTCACCCGCCAGTGCCAGTTCCCGTGGCGCGAGTTCTGGCAACACTGCATCGGGGTGGCCATCCTCACCCGCGAGGTACTCAGCACCGTCCAGACCCCCATGGACGAGTCCGATTACGTTGCGGGACTGGTCCATGACGTGGGCAAGATCGTCATGGCATGGGCCTTCCCCGATCATTTTGCCGAAATCCATCGTCAGGCCGTGGCCGGGACGCGCGATCTGATTGAAATCGAACGCGAGGTGCTGGGCATGGACCATGCCAACCTGGGTGGCCTCTACCTCGAACGCCAACGCCTGCCGGATCTCATGATCCAGGCCGCCCGATACCATCACCAGCCCGAAAAGGCCGAACGTTACCAGGCGCTGGTGGCGTCGGTTCAGGTGGCGGACCTTCTTCTGCGTGCCGAGGGCATCGGCTGCAGCGGAAATTTCGTGCCCGTGACCCGGGAACAATGCCAGAACAGCGCCGGTTGGCACGTACTGTTCCCGAATCCCAGGGAATCCGATCAGGCCATTGCCCTGGCCTCCCTCCAGCGCAGCCTCGAACGGCTGCCGCACATCCTCGAGGGCCTGGTGTAGCTCTCGCACTGCCCGGGCCGGGCACGGCAATCCCCGGGAACCATCCAGCAGGGCAAAACCCCGGGACCACCCGGTCCTACTCCGCCACCGGCACGGCACGGCGGGCGCCCGTCCCCTGAAAGACCACCCGCTTCAGGACATTCACCACCGAAACCACCTTTTCCCGGGCGCACTCGCCCATGAGGGCGATCTGAATCCAGTTCCGGCGCCGTAGATACTCGCTGTTGTAGCTGAGCAGGAAACCGTTTTCCTCCATCCGCCGGCCCAGTTCCACGGACGAAATCTCCGGAGGTAAAACCAGCGTGACCACGGCCGGGGTAGACACGGCCGGCGGCGCAAGGATCTGGAAACCGGCCTCCTGCAGGCGCTGACGCAACTCGGCCCCCAGCTCGGCCACCTGGGCAAAACGGCGTTCCCAATCGACATGCCGGATGGCCACCCGCAAGGCGTGCAGCAGATTCGAGCAGAAGGTGAAAGGCACACCGTCCTGGGCGGCGTAGTAGCCCAGGTCCAGATACCGCGGCAACCGGTCGGGTGCAGGCCGCAATGGATGATGATGGAATACCATGCTCAGGCCCGGATAACTCCGCAGGCCCTTGCCACTGGCGCCCGTGGCCAGATACACACCCCGCAGGTCCACCGGAACCGTGCCCAGGGAACTGATGCAGTCCACGCAGAGTTTCAGGCCAAACTCGGCGCACAGCGCTTTGAGGGCGTCCAGGTCGTTCAACACGCCGGTCGAGGTCTCGCAATGGACCGCCCAGACCCATCGCAGGCCGGGAAGGTTCTCCATCCGACGCCGCACCTCACCCAGATCCAGCGGTGCCCCCCACGGGACTTCGTACACTTCAAAATCCAGGCCCCATCGCCGGGCATGATCCACCAGGCGCGAGCCGAACTCGCCGTTGTTGAGCACCAGGCCGCGTCCGCCCTCCAGGGCCAGTTGTCCTCCCACCGTGTCGTTGGCGAGGGTGCCGGACCCCACGAGGATCTGGCAGTCGGCCGCCCCGGTCAGCTCGCACAGGGACCGCCGCGTGGCGTGGAAGTCGGCCATGAAGACCGGGCTGCGATGCGATTCGGGCGACTGTTCAAAGGCCCGCCGTACCTCGCGCCGCACCGCCACCGGCCCGGGCAGGAAATTGACCGCGGAAGGATGGAACGACCGCGCCGGCGCGTTCCGCAGGAATTCGCGGGCCCGGACCTCGAAGGTCTCCAGGGTAATGTACATGGGCTGGAACTGTGCCTCGCCCGAGCCCACCACGGGTCCGAACGGCACGAATCCCAGGTGCTGATACAGCTTCAGTTGGCGCGTGGTGCCGGAAATGATGGCCAGGTCGTAGCCCTTCTCGATCCCGTGCTGCCACAACAACGCCAGCAAGCCGGCCAGGATCTGACCGCCCCGGGTGCCGCGGTACTTTTTCTCGATCGCCAGCAACCGCACCTCGCAGATCCGCCGCCCGGGCGGCAGGTAGCTGTCGAGGTTGGGCAGTTTCTGATCCAGGGAAAACGGCCGGTTCCCGCGCACGGCCAGCATGCCGGCCAGCTCGCGACCGCACAGGCAGATCAGGTAGGTGTTTTCGTTGTGGAACTTGTCCACCAGCCGCTGGGAGGGGGATCGTTCGTGCTGGGGGATCTCCTCCACAAAGGTCTTGTAGTTGAGCCGGTGAATGGCCTCAAACTCCCAGTCTTCACCGGCAAACTTGAAGACCAAAGGCTGACGTTCCTGCATGGTAGTACCTCACGCCTTGTCGGAATTGACTGCCGGACGTGCGCCCCATCCCAGCGCAGTCCATTCCTCCACCAGGTTTCGCCTGTGCGCAAACAGGACCAGAACCGTAACCGCCGTCACAACGGCGAAACGGAACCGATCCGCCTCCAGAAACCACGCAACCGCCGGCAACAGCGCGTAAGCGATCATGCCGGGCAGGATGGTACGCCGCAACCCGGCCCAGGGCGGCAAAAACAACAAACCCAGGGCCAGCAACAGTTGCGGATCGTACACCAGCAGACCGCCCAGGGACGTCGCCACGCCCTTGCCGCCGCGGAAGGCCAGTTGCACCGGCCACAGGTGCCCGGCCAACACGGCCAGCAACGCCACTCCTTCCATGCGTGGGTCTCCGGTGAAAATGCGCGCACCCCACACCGCCAGGACACCCTTCAACACATCCCACAGCAGGGTGGCTGCGAACCCCCGGGCTCCGAGCACGGTGCTGACGTTGCGGGCGCCCACGCTGCCACTGCCGATCCGGCGCATGTCCTGCCCGGTGGTCCATCGGACCAGGTAATAGCCGCCGGCCAGGCAGCCCAGGGCATATGCCCCCACAGCCACCAGCAGCGCCCGGCCCCAATCTCCCGGGCTTTCCAGCCACGATACCAGCCCGATCATAAACACACCCCTGCTGCAAGTCGTGCCGAACGATGGCAGCCGGATCGTTTGTGACCCCACTGTAACGGGCGGCCCCGGGCGGTGTGAATCATAAAATCGCGCACCAGACCGGTCCTTTGGCACTGCCGGCGGGCCGTGCGCAACACCCCGGGAACGACGTCGCCCCGGGCCTCAGGCCGGTCCTGTCCGGCAGTGGACGTCGACCCTCCGGCACCAGTGCACCGTGTGGTCGTTCCGGGGACGCGGGAACAACGAGGACCCTGCCTGCATGCCGCACGGCACCTGCCCGGAGGTGTCTGACCGACCCGGCACCTCAGGTGCGGGCTGCCGGGCGATCCTTGGTCATGTCGAGGATCTTCTCCAGAATCTGCGACGGCACGGGCTCGAACCGGAGCGGTTCCATGGAGTAGGACGCCCGGCCCTTGGAGAGGGACCGTATGGCCGTGGCGTATCCGAACATCTCGGCCAGGGGCACCTCGGCCGAAATGACCATGGCAGTGTCCTTGGCCTCGATCCCGGTGATGCGGCCGCGCCGCCGGTTCAGGTCACCCATGATGTCGCCCTGGTACTCGTCCGGGGTGGTGACCTCGACCTTCATGATCGGCTCCAGAATGATCACGTTGGCCTTCTTGCAGGCGTCTTTCAGGGCGAAGATACCGGCCATCTTGAAGGCCAGCTCGCTGGAGTCGACCTCGTGATACGAACCGTCGACGATGGCGATTTTGAGGTCCACCAACGGGTAGCCGGCCAGAACGCCGCCCTGAATCCCCTCGTTGAGACCGGCAATGACCGCGGGGATGTACTCCTTGGGAATGACACCGCCCACGATCTTGTTCTCGATCTCGATGCCCTTGCCGCGCTCGTTCGGGGCGATCTCGATGATGACGTGGCCGTACTGGCCACGGCCGCCGGTCTGACGGATGAACTTGCCCTCGCCGGTGGCCGTCCGGGTGATGGTTTCCCGATAGGCGATTTGCGGAGCGCCGGCCACCGCCTCCACCTTGAACTCGCGGAACAGGCGGTCGCGGATGATCTCCAAATGCAGCTCGCCCATGCCGGCAATGATCAACTGACCGGTCTCCTCATTGGTGAACACGCGGAAGGTGGGATCCTCCTCGGCCAGTCGCTGCAAGCCTTCCATGAGCCGGTCCCGGTCGCCCTGCGTCTTGGGCTCCACCGCCATGCTGATGACCGGTTCGGGGAAGGTGGGCGGCTCCAGAATGATGTCGAACTTCTCGTCGCACAGGGTGTCGCCCGTGGTGATGTTGCGCAGCCCGACCAGGGCGGCGATGTCGCCGGCGAACACCTTCTCCACATCGATCCGTTTGTCCGCCTGCACCATCATCACGCGGCTGACGCGTTCGCGTTTGCCGGTGCGCGGGTTGTAGATCACGTCGCCCTTCTTGAGCTGCCCGCTGTAGACGCGGAAGAAGACCAGCTTGCCCACGTAGGGGTCGCTCCACAGCTTGAAGGCCAGCGCACAAAACGGACCGAAATCCGTCGTGGGCACCTCGACCTTCTCGTCGGTGCCGGGTTTCCAACCCACGGCGGGCGGGATGTCCAGGGGCGAGGGCAGATAATCCACCACCGCATCGATCAAGGGCTGAACGCCGCGCTTGCGGAAGGCCGACCCGGCCAGCACCGGCACAAACTCCAGGGCGCAGGTCAGTCGTCGGATGGCCTTCTTCAGCAGGGCCGGCGGCACCGGCTTGTCCTCGATCACCAGCTCCGCCACCTCGTCGTCCTTGTTGGCCACCGCCTCAATCAGTTCCCGGAGCGCCTGACGCGCCCGTTCCTGTTCCCCGGCCGGGATGTCGGTGATCTCGAATTTCATCCCGAACTCGTCCTCGGGATCGTAAATGAGGGCGCGCTGGTTGATCACGTCGATCACACCGCGCAGATTGTCCTCCTTGCCCAGGGGCAGGACCACGGGCCAGGCGTATGCCCCCAGTCGGCGCCGCATTTCGTCCACGGCCTTTTCAAAGTTGGCGCCCACCCGGTCCATCTTGTTCACAAAGGCGATTCGGGGGACCCGATACTTGGTGGCCTGGCGCCAGACGGTTTCCGACTGGGGCTGGACCCCGGCCACGCCGCAGAACACGGCAATGGCCCCGTCCAGAACCCGCATGGACCGTTCCACCTCCGCCGTGAAATCCACGTGACCGGGCGTGTCAATGATGTTGATCCGGTGCCCCACACCGGTAAACAGCTTCACCAGGCCGTCCTCCTTCTGGGTCCAGTAGCAGGTGGTGGCGGCGGAGGTGATGGTGATGCCGCGCTCGCGCTCCTGTTCCATCCAGTCCGTCACCGTGTTGCCGTCATCCACATCGCCCATGCGATGGGTGACGCCGGTGTAAAAGAGGATTCGCTCGGTGGTGGTGGTTTTGCCCGCGTCAATGTGCGCGGCAATGCCAATGTTGCGCGTCCGCTCCAGCGGATACGGACGGTCCGGCGCATTCAATCGGGTGTCGGATACGACGGTCTTATTATTGGCCACAGTGGATTGCATGGACATAGGTCGGGAATAAAAACGCCCCGAACGGCCGGGTTGGAGGCGACGGGGCGTGGATCAGAACGGTGGTTACCAGCGGAAATGCGCGAAAGCCTTGTTGGCCTGGGCCATCTTGTGGACCTCATCCCGTTTCCGGATGGCGCTGCCCTGGCCCTGGTAGGCGTCCAGGATTTCCGCGGCCAGGGCATCCTTCATCGGGATGCCCTTCCGGTCGTCGGCGAAGCCAACGATCCAGCGCAGGGCCAGCGAGAGCTGCCGGTCCGGCGGCACCTCCATGGGGACCTGGTAGGTGGCACCGCCCACGCGGCGGGCCTTGGTTTCGATCCGCGGTTTGGCATTTTCCACCGCGCGTTGGAGCACGTCCAACGGGTTGGCGCCACCGCTTTTTTCCGCCACCTTGTCGAGGGCGGCGTACACGATGCGCATGGCCAGGCTTTTCTTGCCCCGGCGCATGACGGTGTTGACCAGCCGCATCACCAGGGGGCTGTTATACCGTGAATCCGGTGGAATGGGTCGTTTGATTGCTCGACGACGTCGGGCCATGGAATGTTTCTCCGTTCAGGTTGACGAGCCGCGCGGGATCAGGCGGCCGGTTTGGCCGTGGCCTTGGGCCGTTTCACGCCGTACTTGGAGCGGCTGACCCGGCGTTTTTCCACGCCGGCGCAGTCCAGGACACCGCGCACGATATGGTAGCGGACACCGGGCAGGTCCTTCACACGACCCCCGCGCACGAGCACGATGGAGTGTTCCTGCAGGTTGTGCCCTTCGTCCGGGATGTAGGCGATCACCTCGTAACCGTTGGTGAGCCGGACCTTGGCCACCTTGCGCATGGCCGAGTTCGGCTTCTTGGGGGTACGGGTCATGACCTGAATGCAGACGCCGCGGCGGAAGGGCGCCCCCTGCAGGGCCGGCGCCTTGCTCTTGGCCTTCAGCCGCTTGCGGCCTTTGCGAACCAGTTGATTGATCGTCGGCATGGTTACCTTCTACCGTGTTCGGGCCGGGACCTTCTGCCCGCAGCCCGAAGGAACGTGCATTTTGCTCAAAGCCCCGAATTTTGACAACTCCTAACTCCCGCTCTCGTTCTCCCGGGAATCGGACGCGGTCTGTTCCTCCGCCGGGTTGTTGCCACCGTCGCCACCGCCCAGCAGCACCTGCTCCAGCGCATTGGGCTGGGAGGGCTCGGGTTCGGGCGCGGATTCCTCCTCGGTGGGCATCACCGCCGGCCGGACGCGGACCTTGCGGTACTTCGCAAAGCCGGTCCCGGCAGGGATGATGTGTCCCATGATGACGTTCTCCTTGAAACCGCGCAGGTAATCCACCTTGGAACGCGTGGCCGCGTCGGTGAGCACCCGGGTGGTGTCCTGGAAGGAAGCCGCGCTGAGCCAGCTGTCCGTCTCCAGCGAGGCCTTGGTGATGCCGAGCAGGACCGGTTGGGCCTCGGCCGGTTTGCCGCCCATTTTTTCGACCCGGGCGTTTTCCTCATCGAACTCGATGCGGTCCACCTGCTCGCCCCAGAGGAACTGGGTGTCGCCGGGCTCGGTGATCCGCACCTTGCGCAGCATCTGACGGACGATGATCTCGATGTGTTTGTCGTTGATGGTGACGCCCTGGAGTCGGTAGACCTCCTGCACCTCGTTGACCAGGTGTTCCTGCAGTTCCTGGGCGCCGCAGACTTCCAGGATCTCGTGCGGGTCGAGCGGGCCCTCGGTGAGCTGCTGACCCTTCTTCACCATGTCGCCCTTGAAGACGATGATGTGCTTGCCGATGGGGATGAGATGCTCCTCGGTCAGGCCGGTCTTGGGATCCCGGATGATGATGCAACGTTTGCCGCGGACGGTGGGGCCGAAGTCCACCACGCCGTCAATCCTGGAGATTTCGGCGGCGTCCTTGGGTCGGCGCGCTTCGAACAGCTCGGCCACCCGCGGCAAACCACCGGTGATGTCCTTGGTCTTGGCCTGCTTGCGCGGGGTCTTGGCCAGGAGCGACCCGGCCACGATCTCGTCGCCCTCCTCCACCACGATGTGGGCATCGGCCGGGATGCCATAGCTGGCCACCACCTCGCCGGCGTCGTCCAGCACCAGGATCTGCGGGTGCAGCTCCTCCTTGTGCTCAATGACCACCATGGCCTGTTGACCGGTGGTTTCGTCCACCTCGTAGCGCATGGTGACACCCTCGATGATGTCGTGGAACTTCACGCGTCCGGGCTTTTCGGAGAGGATGGGCACGTTGTGCGGGTCCCACTGGGCCAGAGTGTCGCCCTTGCGGACGCGTGCGCCGGGTTGGACCATGACGACCGCGCCAATGACGATGTTGTGCGTTTCCAGCTCCCGCCCGGTCTCGTCCACGACCGTGAGGTACCCGTTCTTGTTCAGGACGATGTTGTTGCCGTCCTGGAGGGTGACGTACCGGACGTCATGGTAATGCACGATGCCGTCGGACTTGGCCTTGATGATGGGTTGCTTGAAGGTGCCCGCGGCCACGCCACCGATGTGGAAGGTCCGCATGGTCAGCTGGGTGCCGGGCTCGCCGATGGACTGGGCGGCGATGATCCCCACGGCTTCGCCGGGGCTCACCATGCGGCCCGTGGCCGGGTTCCGGCCGTAGCAGAGCTGGCAAAGACCGCGCTTGGTTTCGCAGGTGAGCGGTGAACGGATCTTGACCCGTTCGATGCCCATCTGCTCGATGACTTTGGCCCGTTCCTCGTCGATCTCCTCGTTGGCCCGGACCAGGAATTCCTTCGGGTTGGACGGGTTCGGGATGTCCTCGCAGGCCACCCGGCCCACGATGCGTTCCGACAACCGGACCACCTCGTCCTCGCCCTCGTAGATGGCCTGCACCCAGATGCCGTTGGTGGTGCCGCAGTCGGTCTCCCGGATGAGGACATCCTGGGCCACGTCCACCAGCTTGCGGGTGAGGTAGCCGGAGTCGGCGGTCTTGAGCGCGGTGTCGGCCAGACCCTTGCGGGCGCCGTGGGTGGAGATGAAGTACTCCAGCACGGTCAGGCCCTCGCGGAAGTTGGACAGAATCGGTTTCTCGATGATGTCGCCGCTGGGCTTGGCCATCAGCCCGCGCAGGCCGGCCAGCTGACGGACCTGTTGTCGGTTGCCGCGAGCGCCCGAGTCCATCATCAGCCAGATGGGGTTGTACTCGCGTTTGCCCTGGTTGGCCTCCAGGGTCTTCATGAGCGCCGCGGTGATTTCGTCGGTGGCGTGCGTCCAGATGTCCACGATCTTGTTGTAACGCTCGCCGGAGGTGATGATGCCGCGGCGGTGCTGTTTCTCCACCTCGCGGATCTGGCGGAGGGATTCCTCGATGATCTTCTGTTTCTCCTTCGGCACGATCATGTCGTCAATGCCGATGGAGACCCCCGCCCGCGTGGCCTCGCGGAAGCCGAGTTCCTTGAGCTTGTCCAGGGCGATGATGGTTTTTTCGTGTCCGCAGACCTTGTAACAGTTCCAGATGATGTCCCCGAGTTCGTTCTTGCCGGCGACCTTGTTGAAGAAACCGAGTTCCTCGGGCCAGACCTCGCTGAAGATGACCCGGCCCACGGTGGTTTCGATGATTTTCTTGTCGGGCACGCCGTAGACGGTCTGACGGCCGTAATCCGGATTGGCCAGCCGGATGCGGTCGTGGGTGCGCAGGTCGCCCTCGTCGTAGGCAAAGAGGACCTCGTGTTTGCTGCCGAACAGGGGCAGGCGCTGGTCCGGTTTGCGCGGTGTGCGCGGTTCGGCCGTCAGGTAGAAGCAACCCAGGGTGATGTCCTGGGTGGGGGTGATGATGGGCTTGCCGCTGGAGGGGCTGAAGATGTTCAGCGGCGCCATCATCAGCAGCCGGGCTTCCAACTGGGCCTCAATGGAGAGCGGCACGTGCACCGCCATCTGGTCACCGTCGAAGTCGGCGTTGTACGCGGTGCAGACCAGAGGGTGGATGCGGATGGCCTCGCCCTCGATGAGGACCGGCTCGAAGGCCTGGATGGAAAGCCGGTGGAGCGTGGGGGCGCGGTTGAGCAGGACCGGATGCCCCTTGGTCACCTCTTCCAGGATGTCCCACACCTCCTTGGTCTGGCGTTCGATGAGTTTCTTGGCCGAACGGACGGTATGGACGTAGCCGAGCTCCTTGAGCCGCCGGATGATGAACGGCTCGAACAGGACCAGGGCCATCTTTTTGGGCAGGCCGCATTGATGCAGCTTGAGTTCCGGCCCGATGACGATCACGGAACGACCGGAATAGTCCACGCGTTTGCCGAGCAGGTTCTGGCGGAACCGGCCGCTCTTGCCCTTGAGCATGTCGGACAGGGACTTGAGCGGGCGGTTGCCCGCACCGGTGACGGGCCGGCCGTGGCGACCGTTGTCGAACAGGGCATCCACGGCCTCCTGCAACATGCGTTTCTCGTTCCGTATGATGACCTCCGGTGTCTTGAGCTGGAGGAGGTTCTTGAGCCGGTTGTTCCGGTTGATGACGCGGCGGTAGAGATCGTTGAGGTCGGACGTGGCAAAGCGGCCACCCTCCAGCGGCACCAGGGGCCGGAGGTCGGGCGGGATGACCGGCAGCACGGTGAGCACCATCCACTCGGGCTTGACGTTGGCCTGCACGAACGCCTGCAGCAGTTTGATCCGCTTGGCCAGTTTTTTCCGGGTCTGTTTGCTGCGGGTTTCGTTCATTTCCTGCTGCAGCTTTTCGATGAGCTTGGGCAGGTCCACCCGTGCCAGCGCATCCCGGATGGCTTCGCCGCCCATTTTGGCGACGAAGGCATCGGCCCCGTAGGTTTCGCGGGCCTCGCGCAGTTCCTGTTCGGTCAGCAACTGGTTGGGCTGCAGCGGGGTCTGGCCGGGGTCCACCACCAGGTAGTCCTCGTAGTAGATGACCCGTTCCAGGTCGCGGGCGGTCATGTCGAGGACCAACCCGATCCGGGAGGGCATGCATTTGAAGAACCAGATGTGGACCACCGGCACGGCCAGTTCAATGTGCCCCATGCGTTCGCGGCGCACACGGGCCAGGGTGACCTCCACGCCGCACCGGTCGCAAACCACGCCCCGGTGTTTGATGCGCTTGTATTTGCCACAGGAGCACTCCCAGTCCTTGACGGGACCGAAAATGCGTTCGCAGAACAGACCGCCCTTCTCCGGCTTGAAGGTCCGGTAGTTGATGGTCTCCGGGTTCTTCACCTCGCCCTTGGACCAGGAACGGATGGTTTCGGGCGAGGCGATGGAGATGGAGACGTACTCGACCTGGTTGACCCTGTCCAGGCCGAGGAGTTCACGGGCGCTTTCTTTACTGGTGCTGATCATAGGTTGCCAATTCCGCTCGCAAAGCTGTCGATGGCGTTGGGAGTCACCGGTGCGTCGCTCACAACGTGCTGAGGAGACGCGCCGGTTCCGGCGGAGCCTCGGCCGGCCGGGCCATGCCGACCCGCACATCCAGGCCGAGGGCCTGCATTTCCTTCACCAGAACGTTGAAGGACTCGGGGATGCCGGCCTCCAACACGTTGTCGCCCTTGACGATGCTTTCGTACACGCGGGTACGACCCTGGACATCGTCGGACTTGACGGTCAGCAACTCCTGCAGGGAGTAGGCTGCACCGTAGGCTTCCATGGCCCACACCTCCATCTCGCCGAAGCGCTGGCCACCGTACTGGGCCTTGCCGCCCAGGGGTTGCTGGGTGACGAGGGAGTACGGTCCCACGGCACGGGCATGGATCTTGTCGGCCACGAGGTGGCCCAGTTTCATCATGTAGATGTAACCGACCACGACCTCCTGATCAAACGGCTCGCCGGTCCGGCCGTCGTACAGGATGGCCTTGCCGGCCTCGTTGACCAGCACGGGCTGGCCTTCCGCCTTCTGTTTTTCGCCGGCCTGGCGCAGGTACTCGCGGATCTCCTTTTCCTTGATGCCGTCGAAGACCGGCGTGGCGAATCGCAGACCCAGCACGTGCGCCGCCCAACCCAGGTGGGTCTCCAGCAACTGACCCACGTTCATCCGGGAGGGCACGCCCAGAGGGTTCAGGACGATGTCCACCGGCGTGCCGTCCGCCAAAAAGGGCATGTCCTCCTCCGGCACGATCTTGGCCACCACACCCTTGTTCCCGTGCCGGCCGGCCATCTTGTCGCCCACCGACAGCTTCCGCTTGGAGGCGATGTAAACCTTGACCGACTTGATGATGCCGGTGTCGCGGCCCTCGCCCGACTCCAGCCGCTCCATCTCCTCGTCAAACTGCATCTGCAGATCATCGAACTTCTTTTTGTAGGCGCCGATGATCTCGTTGATCTTGTTGCGGATCGGGGAGGGATCGATCTCGATGCGGTCGTACACCTCCGCCAGTTTCCGCAGGAGCGTCTTGGTGATCTTGCGGTTGGCGGGGATGATGATCTCGCCGGTCTCGCTGTTGACCACATCCAACGGGATCTTTTCGCCCAGCAGGATGTTGCTCAACGCCTCGGTGAGCTGTTCCTTCAGCTCGGCCTGTTTCTGCTTGTACTCCTCCTCGATCTGTTTGGCCTGTTTCTGACTGTCCTCGACCTGCGCCTCCTTTTCGGAGTCCTTCTTGGAGGAGACCTTCACGTCCATGACAATGCCGTAGGTGCCGGACGGCACCCGCAGGGAGGTGTCTTTCACGTCGGCGGCCTTCTCACCGAAGATGGCGCGCAGGAGTCGCTCCTCGGGGGCCAGCTCGGTCTCCGACTTGGGTGTGATTTTGCCGACCAGGATGTCGCCGGGCCGGACTTCGGCACCGATGCGGATGACCCCATCGGGGCCCAGGTTCTTCAGGGCGTCCTCACCCACGTTCGGGATGTCCCGCGTGATTTCCTCCGGACCCAGTTTGGTGTCCCGGGCGCTGACCTCGAATTCCTCGATGTGGATGGAGGTGAAGATGTCCTCCTTGACGATGCGCGAGCTGATGAGGATGGCGTCCTCGAAGTTGTAACCGTTCCAGGGCATGAACGCCACCAGCACGTTCCGTCCCAGAGCCAGCTCGCCGTTGCTGGTGCAGGGACCATCGGCCAGGACCTGGCCCTTCTTCACCGGCTCACCCACCCGGACCAGGATCTTCTGATTGATGCAGGTGGCCGCGTTGGAACGCATGAACTTGCGGATGGGATAGATCCAGATGCCCTTCTCCGGATCATGCCGGAGTTTGCGACGGCTCTCGGGGAGTTTGCCGTCGCGGGTGACGATGATCTGGGTGCCGGTGATGGCGGCCACGCGACCGGATTCCTCGGCCACGACCACGGCCCGGGAATCGCGTGCCACCCGTTCCTCCATCCCGGTGGCCACGTAGGGCGCCTCGGTCACGATCAATGGGACCGCCTGACGCTGCATGTTCGATCCCATGAGCGCCCGGTTGGCGTCGTCGTGTTCCAGGAACGGAATCAGGCTGGCGGCCACCGACACCAACTGTTTGGGCGACACGTCCATGTAGTCGACCTGTTCGGGCTCGACCTCCACGAAGTCGCCCCGGGCACGGCAGAGGACGCGGTCGACCAGGAACCGGCCCTTTTCGTCCACGGGCGTGTTGGCCTGGGCGATCAGGTACTGTTCCTCCTGGTCGGCCGTGAGGTACTCGATCTTGTCGGTGACCCGGCCCTTTTCGACCTTCCGGTAGGGCGTTTCCAGGAAACCGAACTCATTGACCCGGGCGTAGGTGGCCAGCGAGGCGATCAACCCGATGTTCGGACCTTCCGGCGTTTCGATGGGACAGATCCGACCGTAGTGCGAGGGGTGCACGTCGCGCACCTCGAATCCGGCGCGGTCGCGGGACAGGCCGCCCGGGCCCAGGGCGGACAGGCGCCGTTTGTGCGTCAGTTCGGCCAGAGGGTTGATCTGGTCCATGAACTGGCTCAGCTGGCTCCGGCCGAAGAAGTCCCGGATCACCGCCGAAAGGGCCTTGGGGTTGATGAGCTTCTGCGGCGTCATGGGTTCGACCGTCTGGTCGAAGAGCGTCATGCGCTCCTTGACCAGCCGCTCGGTGCGCGCCAGGCCCACCCGGCACTGGTTGGCCAGAAGTTCACCCACGGTACGAACCCGTCGGCTGCCCAGGTGGTCGATATCGTCCAAGGTACCCTCACCCTGACGCAAACGGAGCAGGTACTTGGTGGCCGCCACCAAGTCCTCCTTGGTCAGGATGCGGACATCCCCCGTTTTCAGACCGAGTTTTTGGTTGATCTTGTACCGGCCGACGCGGCCCAGGTCGTACCGTTTGGGGTCGAAGAACAATCGTTTGATGAGGGCCCGTGCGTTGGCCGGAGTGGGCGGGTCACCCGGACGCAGCCGGCGATAAATGTCGCGCAGTGCCTCCTCTTCGTTGCGGGCCGGGTCCTTGCGGATGCATTTGATGATGACACCCTCGTCCACCGAGATGTCCACCACCCGGATGCGCTGCAGGCCGGCGTCGGCGATCTGCTTGAGGACGGCCTTGGAGAGCGACTCGAAGGCCCGGACCACGACGTAATTGTTCTCCGGGTTGATGACATCGTGGACCAGCACCAGGTTGGCCAGGTCATCCCGTTTCTCCGCCTCTTTGAGGGTGAGTTCCTCGATGTTGTAGAAGAGGCGCAGGATCTCCTCATCGGTCCCGCGGGGTTTTTCGGTCCCGTCGCGGCCCTTGACAGGTTCACCGTCCAGAAAGCTGATGGCGCGGAAGAAGGTGGTGATGAGGAACTTGCGGCGCCGTTTCTTGCGGTCGAGATAGACGTACAGCAGGTCGTTGGTATCAAACTGGGCCTCGTACCACGATCCCCGGTCGGGGATGATACGATACGAATGCAGGGTCTTGCCGTTGGCGTGCTGGGTGGCTTCGAAGACCAGGCCGGGCGAGCGATGCAGTTGGCTGACGACGACGCGTTCGGCCCCGTTGATGACGAACGAACCCTGGGGGGTCATGAGCGGGATCTCGCCCATGAACACCCGTTCTTCCTTGACGCTCTTGTTCTCCTCGCGCAGCCGGAACGTGACGTACAGTGGGGCGCCGTAGGTGAGGCCCTCGCGCAGTGCCTCCAGCCAGTCCATCTTCGGCTCCCCGATTTCGTACGAGACGAAATCCAAGACGAACTTCCCGTCGTAGCTTTCGATGGGGAAGATCTCCTTGAAGACCGCCTGGAGCCCCGTCAACTTGCGTTTGTTGGGGGGCACGTCCTTCTGCAGAAATTCCTCGTAGGAGGTGATCTGCAGTTCGATCAGGTTCGGCGGCGCAATGATTTCCTTGATGCGGCCGAAGTTGATTCGTTCAGTTGCTCGAGCTGGCATGTTGTTTCTTTGCCTCATCCGGGGGAACCCAAGGTCCACCCGGGGTCCACACCCACTTCACCCTCAACGGCAGGTACGCGGGGGTGCGTGCTCCCGCGACCGGCCCACTTGACCCGGGCTCGGGTCCCAGTTCCACCCCACCCGGGTGCTTCCCGGCCTGACCGGGACCCAGGGAAACACGGTGGGGCGGCGGCCCGGCCGGGCCGCCGCCGTCCCTGTAAAAGTGTTACTTGAGCTCGACCTTGGCACCGGCCTCCTCGAGCTTCTTCTTGGCCGCCTCGGCCTCTTCCTTGGACACCCCTTCCAGAACCGGTTTCGGGGCGCCCTCGACCAGGGCCTTGGCGTCGGCCAGACCCAGTCCGGCCTTGATTTCGCGCACGGCCTTGATGACCGGGATCTTCTTGTCCGCCGGCAGCGAGACCAGCACCACATCAAAGGTGGTCTTGGCCTCGGCCGCCGGTGCAGCCGCCGCACCCGCGGCGCCTGCCGCGGCCGGCGCGGCCACGGCCACCGGGGCCGCCGCGCTCACACCCCATTTCTCCTCCAGTTTCTTGACCAGCTCCGCGGCCTCCAGGACCGTGAGCTTGCTCAGTTCCTCCACCAGGTTTGCGATGTCTGCCATGGTACCTCTCTTCTCGTCGCCACCCGTGGCCACAGGTGATTTCAGTTCACGGCCTGTGAACCGACGAGGGATGTTGGTTTGTGTTTGGGTTCACGTTGCCCGGACGGGCCACCCGCCCGGGAAATCCTTTCGCATTTCCGTCTCTTACGAGCCGGCGCTCTGACCGCCTTCCTTGTCGATCCGGGCCTGGATCACGCGGGCCAACCGGGCTGCGGGCGTCTGGATCAGGCGCACCAGCCGGGCGGCCGGTTCCTGCAACAGGCCCAGCAACTGGGCCCGCAACGTGTCCAGGGGCGGCAGCTCCGCCAGTTGCTGCAACTGGGCCGCGTCCAACCGCTGGTTGCCCAGCAGGCCCAGATGGAACTTCGGTTTGTCGAACTCGGCGGCAAAGGTTTTGAGGACCTTGGCGGCGGCGCACACGTCGTGCCGACCCGTGACGGCAGCCAGTTGCCCCACCAACGCGTCACCCAGATCGCCGAGTCCCGCCTCCCGGGCGGCGATCCGAAAGATGGTGTTTTTGATGACGTGCAGCTCGGCCTGCGCCGCCCGCAGGCGCCGTCGCAGCTCGGTCATCGCCGCGACGTTCAGGCCGGTGTAGTTGACCAGGATGACATAGGGCGAGCTCTGCAGCCGCTGCAGATACTCCTGGGTGAGCGATTGTTTTTCCGGGCGCATAGGATGGCCAAAGGTTCAGGTTGAGCTTCGCAAGGTTTCGACGATCAGGCGGTGATCCCCAGGTCCCGCAGGTCCAGTCGGATGGAGGGACTCATGGTCGTGCTGATGGCGCAACTGTGGATGTACCGGCCGCGCAACGAGGCCGGACGCGCCTTGGCGACCGCGTCAATGGCGGCCCGGGCGTTTTCCTCGATTTGCTGGGCGGAGAAGCTCGCCTTGCCGATGGGCAGGTGCAGGTTGCCCGTCTTGTCCAGCTTGAATTCCACGCGACCCGCTTTGAATTCGCGCACTGCCCGGGCGGTGTCATCCGTGACCGTGCCGGTTTTCGGGTTCGGCATCAACCCGCGCGGACCCAGGATTTTGCCCAGTTTGCGCACTTCGGTCATGGCCTCCGGCGTGGCGATGGCCACGTCGAAATCGATCCAGCCCTCCTGGCATTTCTTGATGTACTCTTCAAACCCGACGTAGTCGGCCCCGGCAGCCCGGGCTGCGTCGGCAGCGTCGCCCGGCTTGGCGAAGACCAAAACCCGCACCTTTTTGCCGGTGCCGTGGGGCAGGGCCACGGTGCCCCGGACCATTTGATCCGACTGTTTCGGATCCACCCCCAGGCGAAAGGCCAGGTCCACCGTTTCGTCGAACCGGGCCCGGGGGAATCGTTTCAGGATTTCCACCGCTTCCCTGAGCGGGTAGGTTTGTTTCCCGTTAACCAGCTCCAGTGCCTTGAGGTATCGCTTGCTGTGTTTTTTTGCCATGGTTCGTGGTTGCGGTGCCAGCGGGTCTATCAGGAAAGACCCTCCCGCAGGTTTGGTTTTCAGTCGACCACTTCAATTCCCATGCTGCGTGCCGTGCCGGCAATCATCCGGTAGGCCGCCTCCTCGGAATTGGCGTTCAAATCCTTGCCCTTGAGCTTGACGATTTCCATGATTTGCTGTCGGGTGACCTTGCCCACTTTTTCCTTGTTGGGTGCCTTGGACCCCACGGCGATCCCCGCGGCCTTTTTGAGCAGGGCTGAGGCCGGAGGGGATTTGGTGATGAAGGTGAACGACTTGTCCTGGTAGACCGTGATGACGACGGGGATGATCATCCCGGCCTGGTCCTTGGTGGCGGCGTTGAACTCCTTGCAGAAGGCCATGATGTTCACGCCGTGCTGGCCCAGCGCCGGCCCCACCGGCGGGGCCGGGTTGGCCTGACCGGCCGGAATCTGCAACTTGATGACGGCTGTAACTTTCTTTGCCATGTGTCGATCGCGCTTGTGACGCCGGGCCGGTCCCGGGGCAAACCTCCCGGGGACGGCAGCCGGCTCGTTTCAGGCCTTCTCCACCTGCCAGTACTCCAGCTCCACCGGGGTGTTGCGGCCGAAAATGTTCACCACGACCTTGAGTTTGCCGCGTTCCGGTTCGATCTCCTGAATCACCCCACTGAAGTTCAGGAACGGGCCGTTGTTGATTTTGACCGTCTCGCCCACTTCAAAGTTCACCTTGGGCCGCTCGGTCTCCTCGGAAGCCGAAATCTGGGCCTTGATCTGTTCCACGTCCTCGTCCGGGGTGGCCTCCGGTCGGTCGCCGCTTTCGCTGGCAAAACCCAGCACCCCGGGCGTCTCCTTGATGAAATAGTAGGGCCGCGGCAGCAGCTGGTCCTGGTCATCAAACAGGATCATCCGCACAAACACGTAGCCGGGCCAGAGTTTGCGCATCGAAACGATCTTCTTCTGATTGCGCACCTCGACCACCCGTTCCTCGGGGACCATGACCTCGAGGATGTAATCGGTCAGTTCCTCGGTCTTGGCGCGCTTTTCGATGCTTTCTTTGACCTTCTTCTCCTGACCGGCCAGCGTGTGCAGAATGTACCACCGGGGTCGCATGCGGGTTCAGCCCATGATGTGACGCGCGAACATGGCAAACACAAGGTCCACCAGCGCGGTGAACAGGCCCAGCAGGAGGGTCGCCACCATCACCACGGCGGTGGAACCTTTGAGTTCCTCCCAGGTGGGCCAGGTGCACTTGCGCAGCTCTTCGCGCGTCTCCTTCAAATAATTGGCGAACCGGGCCACGTACCCGAGGTACCAAAGCACCCCGAAGACGATCCCGAGAATCGCCAGCCAGATCAGCGTTGGAATCAGCTCACTCACAGCCTAATTCCTGGCGGAGAGGGAGGGATTCGAACCCCCGTCGGGCTTTCGGCCCGAAGCGGTTTTCAAGACCGCCGCATTCAACCACTCTGCCACCTCTCCGGTAGCCGCGTTGGCAGGGCGGGAGGGACTCGAACCCCCAACCAACGGTTTTGGAGACCGCTGCTCTACCAGTTGAGCTACCGCCCTCCCCGCGGGTCTGCGGCCGTCCCCGGAACGACGGCCACGGGCCGATCGTCCGTCAACCGCCGCGCCGACCTCATTCGATGATCTCGGTCACGCGACCCGCCCCGATGGTGCGGCCACCCTCGCGAATCGCGAACCGTTGGCCGCGTTCCATCGCGATGGGCGCAATGACCTTGACCTCCAAATTCACATTATCTCCGGGCATCACCATTTCAACCTTCTCGCCCGTCAACGACCGGATGTCCCGAACGTCCCCGGTGACGTCGGTCGTCCGGAAGTAGAACTGCGGACGGTAATTGACAAAGAAGGGCGTGTGCCGACCGCCTTCCTCCTTCGACAGGACGTACACTTCGGCCCGGAAATGGGTGTGCGGGGTGATGGAGCCGGGTTTGGCCAGCACCATGCCGCGCTCCACCTCATCTTTCTTGATGCCGCGGAGCAGCACGCCGACGTTGTCGCCGGCCACCGCCTTGTCGAGGATCTTGCGGAACATCTCAATGTCGGTGGCGACCGTCTTGCGGGTCTCGCGCAGTCCGACGATCTCCACCTCCTGCATCCGCTCCAGGACACCGCGTTCCACACGGCCGGTCACGACGGTGCCGCGACCTTCAATGTTGAACACGTCCTCGATGCTCATCAGGAACGGCTTGTCAATCTCGCGGGTCGGCAGCGGGATGTACTCGTCCACCGCGTTGAGCAGTTCCTGAATGGCCTTTTCCCCTTCCGGATCGCCTGCCAGGGCCTTCTTGGCGCTGCCCCGGATGATGGGCGCGTTGTCCCCGTCAAAGCCGTATTTCTTCAGCAGATCCCGAAGCTCCATCTCCACCAGATCCAACAGCTCGGGATCGTCCACAAGGTCCACCTTGTTCAGGAACACCACGATGGCCGGCACACCCACCTGACGGGCCAAGAGGATGTGCTCGCGCGTCTGGGGCATCGGGCCTTCGGCCGCGTCCACCACCAGGATTGCGCCGTCCATCTGGGCCGCACCGGTGATCATGTTCTTGATGTAGTCGGCGTGTCCGGGGCAGTCCACGTGTGCGTAGTGCCGCTTGTCGCTCTCGTACTCCACGTGGGACACGGCGATCGTGACCGTCTTGGTTTCGTCACGGACCGTGCCACCCTTGGTGATTTCGGCGTAACTGATCGGCTTGGCCAGACCCTTCCGGGCCTGCACGGCCACAATGGCTGCCGTCAGTGTGGACTTCCCGTGGTCGATGTGACCGATCGTGCCGACGTTTACGTGCGGCTTCGTACGCTGAAATTGCTCTTTACCCATTGCGCTTTTCCGTTGGTTTGCCTGGTTTTCGTTGTTCTCGACGAAAGCTGGAGCCCATGACCAGGATCGAACTGGTGACCTCGTCCTTACCAAGGACGCGCTCTACCGACTGAGCTACATGGGCTTCCGACCCATCCAATCTCGTCGATGCAGGTCGGGCTGCAAAAACGACAACAACCCGCCGCCCCCGCCCGTTTTCTGCACGACGCCAAGGGGGCTGGCACGGTGTTCCTTTCTTTGCGGCCCTATGACCAAGGCCGTAAAGTAGGGAACCGCCCACGGATTGTCAACCGACAATTTTAATGGTCCGCGGGCCGGTGCCGGCCGTGGACTTGATCTCATACCACCCCACGGCTTTCAACGCAAGCACCGCACCCAACCGGGGCACCCCGCTCGCAGTGCAAACCCGTCCTCAAACCACGGCAAAAGGTCCGTCGGATCCACTTCCAGCGGTCGCATCCAGGGACCCAACATCATGGGTCGGCCCGACGGCCATTCAGCCGGGCCGGGATCGAAAACCCATCAACCGGCCGGGCTCAGATTCACCGCGTGGGGAGGTGAACCGCGAGCACAAACCCCGGTCCTGACGTCAACCGCCTTTCTCGGGCCCAGGGCTGGCAGAGCGGAAGCCCTTCCTGCACCCGCCGGGATCCATCGTTGCCGAGGGCTCCGACGTGCGGGACGTCGTGGGAACGCGAGGTTTTGCAGGTTTCCCCGGCTGTCGCCCCGCCCGGAGAATGCCGCCAACAGAAAAACGCAGGGACCGAAAGGCGACCCGCGCAGCGGCAACCGGCCCGAACCGGCCGCCCGGTGCATACGCCCGGGGGCATGCGGCCGGGATGGGAGAAGCCTCACAAGTCGCAGACGGGCATGGCCTGCGCTTCATGGTTGCGACGGAATTGACGGCCATCGGTCGGACGATGCCTTTTTTGAGGTGGTCGCGCAGATGGTGGGCGGCGCCCCGCCAAAACGGGTCGTGCGCCACCCCGAACCGTGGTGAGTTGGTGAGATGCCCAAAAACTGAAACACCCCCGGCGGCGGCAGGTGACCGGCTTTGGGATTGATCGTGCTTCGGGCTGCGGGGTATTGGACCCGGGCTGTGACAGGCGATTACGAGGCACGTTTTGGCGGGGTTCGACGGTTGCTGGGCGCCGAGGTCCAGGACCGTTTGCGGCGCGCCCATGTCTGTGTGATCGGGGTGGGCGGTGTGGGATCGTGGGTGGTGGAGGCGCTGGCGCGGACGGGTGTGGGCGGACTGACGCTCGTGGATTTCGACGAGGTTTGCATCACGAATGTGAACCGGCAGTTGCCGGCCCTGACGGGGCAGTTCGGTCGGCCGAAGGTCGAACTGTTGGCCGAGCGGGTGCGGCTGATCCAGCCCGAGATCCGGGTACGGCCCTGGCAGAAGCAGTACACGCCGGGCACGTCGGCAGAGATCCTCGGCGAATGCTACGACGTGGTGGTGGACGCGATCGACCGGCCCGCGCTGAAGGCGCATTTGATTGCGGCGTGCAGGGAACGCGGGTTGCGGGTGGTGTGTTCGGGCGGGGCCGGCGGCCGGACTGATCCGACGAGGATTCGGGTGGCGGATCTGGCGGAGGTGACACATGACCGTTTGTTGCAGGCCACGCGCAAGTGGTTGCGTTCGCGGCACGGGTTCCCGCGCGAACCGGGTCGCAGGATGGGCGTGCCGTGTGTGTATTCGCCCCAGCCGCCGGTGTATCCGGCGCCGGACGGGTCGGTTTGCGCCCGCCCCGTACCCGGGACGAATCTGCGGTTGGATTGCCGCAGCGGGTATGGCACCGCCTGTTATGTGACGGGGGCGTTTGGGTTTGCCGTCGCCTCGGTCGTGGTGCGTTGGATTGGCGGGGAGAGCTTTCCGGGCCAGACGTGACCGAACAGTCGGTGGAAGTTCTCTTCCACCCGGGCCGCAAGGGTTTCGAGCGACCAACCGCGCAGCTCTGCGGCAAAGGCATAGACGGCCGGCAGGTTGGCGGGGTGATTGATGGGCCGGCCGGACTGCTGGTCCTGCAAGGGATGCAACAGCCGTTCCGGAGGGGGCAGCTGGTCCGGCGCGTCGGTCTCGATCAGGAGGCGGTCGGGCGGGACGAGCCGAAAGGCCTCTTGTTGGCGGGTTTTCCCGGGGCGGGCAAAGTAGCCGGGCAGGGAGAAGTAGGCGCCGAGTTGGGCCAGGGGCCGGACCATTTCGGGTGGACCGCCGTAGCTGTGAAGCAAAAACCCGCAGGCAGGACGCGGATGCGTGCGGAGCAGTTCGTAGAGACGTCCCCAGGCGCGCAGGCAGTGGATGCTGGCCGGGAGGTTGGCCTCGGCGGCCAGTTGCAGTTGGGCCAGGAAGACCTCCTCCTGTCCCTCGTAGGGCAGGTCGGGTTTCCAGCGGTCCAGTCCGATTTCGCCCACGGCCGACGGGATTTCCCGGAGCCGGGTGCGGAGTTGGTCGAGCCAGGCCGGACTTCGCTCGCCCACATACCAGGGGTGATAACCAAAGCTGGGGATCACCTCGGGATGAAGGCGGGCCAGCTCCAGCACGTGCGGCCAATCTTCTTCACACGAGCCGTTGACGACCATGGCGGTGATGCCCCGGGCGCGACAGAGCTGGAGGAGTTCGGCCTGCCGTCCGCCAAAGCGCTCGTCCTGCAGATGATTATGTGCGTCGTAGAAACGCATGGGTCCGGGGTGCGCCAGCAGGGTTTTATTGGGGTGACAGCACCGCTCGAAAGGGCAAGGTGACGGTCATGGGGGTAGCGGGCCGGACGAGGAGGTTTGTGACCTGCCCGGTGAGTTGGACTTCGCGAGTGGTTTGGAGGTCATTTTTCCGGCTGCGGACCTGGATCAGGGCCACGCGCCCGGCGGGCAGCCGGATCTCGGAGGGAAAGGCCAGGTCCGAATCGCCCGGGTCGGGTTGGATCACGTAGGTGATATCGGAGTCGTTTTGGATCTGGAGGTAGGCGCTGCCGGTGCCGCGGATGCGGACCTCCGGCGTGAGAAGCCGGATGGACCTCTCAAAGATGGGGCGCAGGAACTCTTCGCGACCGATGAGCCGGCCGGCGGCCAACACCGCGGTGCGACGTGCGAAAAGGGCCTCGCGGATGGCCTCCGGGGTCCGTTCCCGGGCGAAGACCAGCGTCACAGGTCTCCGATCGCCGGCGTGGAGGTCATAGTCGAGGCCGATGGGGTTGTGGATATCTGAGTTGCTCAGCATGGTGAGGTTTTTTTCCAGGCA
This sequence comes from Limisphaera ngatamarikiensis, assembly GCF_011044775.1. Lineage (NCBI taxonomy): Bacteria > Pseudomonadati > Verrucomicrobiota > Verrucomicrobiia > Limisphaerales > Limisphaeraceae > Limisphaera > Limisphaera ngatamarikiensis. The sequence continues at coordinate 68,757 of NZ_JAAKYA010000027.1, forward strand.
CCAGGCATGGGCTTCCGGATAGTACTCGCGTTCGTTGACCACCTCGATGCCGTGGAGCCGGTCCCCGGCCAGCAATTCGTCGTGTTCTGCATACCAACGCGCGCGGCCGTCGGGTTGCTGGGCCCGCCAGCCGGGATGGTTCCAAAAGATGAAGGCTCCCTGGCGACGGGCCTCGGCCACGGCGTCGCGCCAGTCCGGTACGTCCAGTTTGGAAGCGTCCCGGAGAAAGATGGCGTTGAGATGGCCGGGCGGCATGGAACGGGTGATTTCGGACCCCGGGATGATGATCAGGCGGAGGGCATCTCCGTGGGCGCGTGCAATCTGATACGAACGATTGTGTGCGGTGGGCAGGTCGTTCTTGTGCGGTTGATGTTCGATGTGATCGGTGATGGCAATGGCATCGAGGCCCTCACGCCAGGCCTCCTCGGCCCGGATGTCCGGCCAGACCTTCCCGTCGGAGAACACGGTGTGGGTGTGAAAGTCGCATTTGAGCGTGAGGTACTGGGGCAGGTCCGGGATCCGGATTGGCGTGCGGGCGCGGTCGTGTGCACCGAGTTGGGTTCCGCCGACCCAGGCCAGCACGGCGGGGATCAGGAGATGCAGGTAACGTCGCATGGTTCCGTCAGCAGGTTGGCCCTGGTTGGAATTCGGGTCAACCCCCACCCATGGGGCGCCCATGCGCCGGGGGCCGGTCTCCCGCGGGACCTTCGCCATCCGATGACGTCACAGAGTTGTAACACAATCGTCAAAAAACCGTGATCCGGCTCCCGGAGGTTGAAGGCGGGGCGGAGAACTGCCCCAACCGACCGGTCGGCCGTGCTTCCGTGTGTGGGGAACGGCGCCGCCGGGCGGCGGTTGAACCGGTCGGGGACACAACAAGCGAAGAAAGGCATGAGGAAGACCATGAGCAGGATTGGATGGAAGGTTGTGGCGGCCGCCGTGAGTGGGCTGGCTTGGGCGGTGTGGGCTGCGCCGGTGCAGGTAGATCCGGACCTGCCGGTGTACCAGCGCGTGCCCGGGGTGTCCGGGAACCTGAACTCGATCGGGTCGGACACGCTCAACAATCTCATGACCTTTTGGGCCGAAGGGTTTCAGGCCCTTTACCCCAACGTGCGGATCCAAGTGGAGGGCAAGGGTTCCTCCACAGCCCCGCCGGCCCTGATCGAGGGCACCTCCCAGTTGGGCCCAATGAGCCGGGAGATGAAGGGGGCTGAAATTGACGCCTTTGAGCGGAAGTTCGGGTACAAGCCGACCGCCATCCGGGTGGCCATTGACACGTTGGCGGTGTTTGTGCACCGGGATAATCCGATCGAGTCGCTGACCCTGGCGCAGGTTGACAGCATCTTTTCGACCACCCGCAAGCGGGGCGGACCACCGGTTGAGCGTTGGGGGGATTTGGGGTTGACCGGGCCGTGGGCCAACCGACCCCTCTCGCTCTACGGGCGCAACAGCGCTTCCGGGACGTATGGCTTCTTCAAGGAGCATGCCCTGTTGGGCGGCGATTTCAAACCCCAGGTCAAGGAGCAACCGGGTTCCTCCTCGGTGGTGCAGGGTGTGGCGAACGATCCGGCGGGGGTGGGTTATTCGGGGATCGGGTACAGGACAAGCGGGGTGCGCGCGGTACCGTTGGTGGGGGCGGACGGTAAACCGCACGAGCCGACCTTGGAGAACGCGCTGAACGGGGATTATCCCCTGGCCCGTTTTCTCTACATTTACGTCAACAAGCCGCCGGGGCGACCCCTGGACCGGCTGACGGCGGAGTTCCTGCGTTACGTGCTGTCGCGGGCGGGTCAGGAGGTGGTCGTCAAGGACGGCTACTACCCGTTACCGGCTGCCGTGGTGGAGGAGGAACTCAAGAAACTGGAGTAAAGCCCGCAGCCATCGGGTAAACCCGGGGACGGGCACCTGTTCATGTCAGAATCCATTCTGACATCGCCCCAGCAAAGCTCGGTGCCGCGCCGGTACGAGGCGTCGCGGAGCATCCTTTTATGGGACCGGTTCATGAACCGGTTCATCACGGTGGGAGGGCTCGCCATCATCGCCGCCGTGCTCGGCATTTTTGTGTTCATCCTCTGGCAGGTGTTGCCGTTGTTTCGGCCGGCGCGGGTGATATCAATGCGGGAGTTCTCCCTGCCGGTGGGGGGAGCCGTCCTGATGGGATTGGACGAGCACGGGCGCACGGCCTTCTGGTTGGACGCAGAGGGGACCCTCCACTTTACGGACCTGGAAACCGGTCAACGATTCCCCGGTCGGTCGTTATGGGGAGGCCGACAGGTCCGACTCACGGCGTGGCGGTATCATCCGGGCCGGCAGGAGATTCTCTGTGCAACCGCGGAGGGCGAGGTGGAGCGGGTGGCCCTCCGCTTTCCCGCGCCCACGGGGACTTCCACGGCGACGGTGGCAGAGCCGCAAGTGGAGACCCAGATGCTACCGGAGCTGGCCAGCAAAGGGTATCCGGTCCGGGCGGTCGATTATGGAGACAGCGGGACCGACAAGTTGCTGGCGGTGGTGCAGGAAGTGGACGGCCGTCAGGAAGTACGGGCGGCGCTGCTGACGCAGACGCGCGGGTTGTTGGGTGCGGGTCGGATCCGTGTGGCCGCCACGTACGATCTCAGTGGGCAAATCACCGGGCGGGTGGACCGGTTGCTGGTGGACCGGGACGCCGCCAGCGTGGTGGCGGCGACGGAATCGGGCACCGTTTATTACTTTCGGCGGGAGGGGCAACAATTGGAGCTGCGCCAGGTGTTTCGGCCCTTTGCCGATCGGCCGCACCCGGGCGTGGCGTTCATGGAGTATCTGCTGGGCGATGTGACCCTGGTGCTGGCCAACCCCGAAGGGGTCCTTCGCCTGTACTCGCTCTACCGGCCCGAAGGCCGGTCAGACCGTGTGTTTGGTCCGATTCATTCGTTTCCCTCCCTGCCGGGTGCCCCCGGATTTTTTGCCGCCAGTCAACGAAACAAGGCCTTTTTGGTCGGGCACCGTGGCGAGGTGCGCCTGTGCTATGCCACCACGGAAACCATCCGGTGGACGGGGCAATGGCCGGAGCCGATCCGGTTGTGCGCCATCAACAGCAAGTACGATAGGATTGCTCTCTGGGATGAGACGGGCCGGCTTCGGCTGTTGCGGCTGGACGATCCGCATCCGGAAGCGGGGTGGCGGGCGTTTTTCGGACGGATCTGGTATGAGGGGGCGGACCGGCCGCGATACGAGTGGCAATCCACGGGCGGGTCCGACGCGTTTGAACCCAAGCTTTCGATGGTGCCGCTGATTGTGGGGACGCTGAAGGGGACGTTTTATGCAATGTTGTTTGCGGTGCCGGTGGCGTTGCTGGGGGCGCTGTATGTGTCGCAGTTTGCTCCGCCCGGGTTTCGGGGGGTGGCCAAGCCGGTGATGGAGGTGATGGCATCGCTGCCCTCGGTGGTTCTGGGATTTCTGGGGGCGTTGTGGCTGGCGCCGCGCATCGAGACGCGGGTGCCCTCGCTGCTGATGATTTTTCTGCTGGTGCCGTTAACGGCGCTGTTGATGGGAGCCGTCTGGTCGCGCCTGCCCATCCGCTGGCGGGCGCAGGTGCCGGCCGGCTGGGAGTTCCTGGCTCTGGCTCCGGTGCTGTTGGGTGCGGTCTGGGCCGGGTGGGGGCTGGGGCCGGTGGTGGAACGCTGGGTGTTTGTGGTGGCGGATCCGGTCACGGGCGAACGGGTGGCGGATTTTCGCCTTTGGTGGCCCTGGTTCACGGGGGCGGATTTTCAACAGCGCAACTCGGTGGTGGTGGGGTTCATGATGGGTTTTGCGGTCATCCCCATCATTTTCACGCTGGCGGAGGATGCGCTGTCCAATGTGCCGGCCACACTACGGAGCGCTTCGCTGGCGCTGGGAGCGAGCCGGTGGCAAACCGCGCTGTACGTCGTGGTACCCACGGCGGCCGCCGGCATTTTTTCAGCGCTGATGGTCGGGTTGGGCCGGGCGGTGGGCGAGACCATGATCGTGGTCATGGCCACGGGGAACACGCCCATCCTGAGTTTCAACCCGTTTTCCGGGATGCGCACGCTGTCGGCGAACCTGGCCGTGGAACTCCCGGAGGCTCCCCATCACAGCACGCTGTATCGGGCGCTGTTTTTGGGGGCGTTGTTGTTGTTCGTGTTCACGTTTTTGATTAACACCGCGGCGGAGGTGCTCCGCCAGCGGTTGCGGGAACGGTTCAAGAATCTCTGAAGCCATGGCGGATCGCAGCTTCCTGACAATGCCGCGCGTCCGAGTGCCGGGGGAGCCCTGGGTCTGGTTCACGGCCGTGGGTTTGACGCTGGGCTTGGCGATGATTCTGGGTTTGCTGGGCCTGGTGTTGGTGGAGGGGTTGAGGGCGTTCTGGCCGCGGCGGGTTTGGGAGCTGACGTTGCGGCCGGCCGGAGAGGGCGCGGCACCGGTGCGGCTGGTGGGCGAACGGGTGCGGGATCGTGAGAAGGCGGGCGTCCTGCCATCGGCCGTGGGGGCAAAACCTGTGCCCCGGGAATGGCAAATGTTCCTGGGGAACAAGGAGGTCTACGGCCAGTCCTTCCGGTACGTGGACGTGGCCGACATTGCCGAGGTGCGGTTGGCGCGGGGGATCCTGCGTTTCGAGCGAACCGAGTACGGGCCCCTGTTGGCGTATCCGGTGGCCGTGGAGGTTCCGGGCATGGAGCCCCTGACGGCGGAGCACCCGGAGTTTTTCACCACGCTGGACCGGTTGCTGGAGGAGGCACGGCAGCGGCGGCTGGAAATTCGCCGTTTGGAAAAGCGCGAGATCGGGCGCATCAACCGCGAGATGGAATCGCTGCACCTGGAATTGCGAAGATGGGAGGTTCAGGGGGGTCCGCCCGGGCCTGCGGACGAGGCATGGCAGCAATTGACCCAACGGCTGGCCCGGCTGGAGGCACGGTATCAGACCCTGGCCGACCGCGCGCGCGTGTTGCGACAGGCCCAGGAACGCGACCAGTTGGTGTGCCGCCTGCCGGACGGACGCGAACTGCGCGTGCCCGTGGGACGCCTCCTGGCCTGGTACGCACCCAACGAGCTGGGCTTCAGGGGCCGTTTGCGGGTGTTTGCCTCGCGGGTCTGGGAGTTTTTGACGGAGGAACCGCGCGAAGCCAACACGGAAGGCGGGATTTTTCCGGCGATTTTCGGGACCTTTGTCATGACGGTGCTGATGAGTCTGGCGGTGACGCCCTTTGGGGTCCTGGCCGCGGTGTATTTGCGGGAGTACGCGCGCCAGGGGTGGTTCACCCGGGCAGTGCGCATCGCCGTGAACAACCTGGCCGGGGTACCTTCCATCGTGTTCGGCGTGTTCGGGCTCGGCTTTTTCGTGTATTTCCTGGGAGGTCAGGTGGACCGGCTGTTTTTTGCCGAGCGGCTGCCGACACCGACGTTCGGGACGGGGGGTCTGTTGTGGGCGAGCCTGACGTTGGCCCTGATGACCGTGCCGGTGGTTGTGGTGGCCACGGAGGAGGCGCTGGCCGCCGTGCCGCGTTCGGTCCGGGAAGGGTCGCTGGCCTGCGGGGCATCGCGCTGGCAGACGATCCAGCGGGTTGTGTTGCCGGCCGCGGCGCCGGGGATTTTGACCGGGTTGATCCTGGCGATGGCGCGCGGCGCGGGCGAAGTGGCGCCGCTGATGCTGGTGGGCGTGGTGAAGCTGGCCCCGGAACTGCCCATCAACACCACCTATCCCTACATCCACCTCGATCAAAAGTTCATGCACCTCGGGTTCCACATTTACGACCTGGGGTTCCAGTCGCCGGACAGTGATGCGGCGCAACCGATGGTGTTTGCCACCACGCTGTTCCTTCTGGCGTTGGTGATTACGCTCAACCTGACGGCCATCGGGATTCGCAATCATCTCCGCCGCAAGTACGCCTCGAGTGCCTTTTAGGAATGGAGCCCGTGCGCATGGTCGTTACATTTTCAACCAGCCGAATGACGATGGAGCAAAATCCCTCCCCAACGCCGGGGCCGACTTTGAACGTGAATGCTGCGGCAGGTGCCGCACCGGTCGGCACCCCTGCAGGCACCGCCGCGGACGGGTCGGACCCGCGCCTCATCCAGATCGAGAACTACGATTTCTTCTACGGGACGCATCAGGTGTTGCACGGGGTTCACCTCGACATTCCGGAACGCCGGGTCACGGCGTTGATCGGACCGTCCGGTTGCGGCAAGACCACCCTGCTGCGGAGCATCAACCGCATGAACGACCTGATTGACGGGGCCCATCACCGCGGCGACATCCGCATCCGGGGCCAGAGCATCTTCGATCCTCACCTGGAGGTCATCGCCCTGCGGAAACGCATCGGCATGGTGTTTCAGAAATCGAATCCGTTCCCGAAATCGATTTTTGAAAACGTGGTCTATCCGCTGCGCGTGGCCGGCGTGCGGCAGCGGTCGGTCCTGGAAGAAACCGCGGAACGTTGTCTGCGGGCCGCCGCGTTGTGGGACGAGGTCAAGGACCGTCTGCACAGCAGCGCGCTGGGGTTGTCGGGCGGACAGCAACAGCGGCTGTGCATTGCGCGGGCGATTGCGAACGAACCCGAAATTCTGCTGATGGACGAGCCCTGTTCGGCCCTGGATCCCGTGGCCACCGCCCGCATCGAGGAACTCATTCTGGAGCTGAAGCAACGGTACACCATTGTCATCGTGACCCACAACATGCAGCAGGCGGCGCGCATCTCGGATTTCACCGCCTTTTTCTATCTGGGCCGTCTCATCGAGTGGGGGCCCACCGAGAGGATTTTTACCAGCCCGAAACACAAGCAGACGGAGGACTACGTGACCGGCCGGTTCGGCTGAGAAAAGGTGTGCCATGGAAATCCCGTTTGAGCGCGAGCTGCACGAATTGAACGAGCGACTCCTGACGATGGGCAGTCTGGCGGAACAGGCGGTGCACCGGGCGCTGCAAGCGTTCCAGAACCGGGACGCCGAGCTGGCCACCCGCGTGCGCGACGCCGACAGCATCCTGGACCGGCTGGAGGTGGAGGTGGACGAGCGGGCCATCGTGTTGTTGGCCAAGGCGCCCCTGGCACGGGACCTTCGCCTGGTCACCATGGCCATGAAGATTTCCCAGAACCTGGAGCGGATCGGCGATGAGGCCGCCAAGATCGCCAAACGTGCCCGCGCGCTGGCCCAGGAACCACCCGCCCGCATCGAGGTGGATCTGGAACCGCTGGCCCTGGAAGCCCGCAGCATGTTGAAGGCGGCCCTGGACGCCTTTGTCCAGCGCAGCGCCGACGTGGCCCGCGCCCTGATCCCGCGCGACCAGGCGGTGGACGCCACCCACAAGGCCATCCGGGAAAAGCTCATCCTGCACATGCAACAACATCCCGAGGCGGTGCCGCAGTGTCTGGAGGTCCTCACGGTGGCCAAATGCCTCGAGCGCATCGCGGACCACGCCACCAACATCGCCGAGGACGTGGTCTACCTGTGCGAGGCCGCCGACATCCGGCACACCGGCAAATCCGCCTCTTCATCCCCGACGAACGCGGTCTGAGATTATGGCAACCAAACCGTGCATCCTGGTGGTGGACGACGAGCCGGAGACGCTCGAGCTGGTGGAGATTCATCTGCGCCAGGCCGGGTTCGAGGTCATCGGGGCGGAGGATGGCGCGACAGCGCTGCAAAAGGCCCGGGCCCGTCTGCCCCAGCTCATCGTGCTGGACCTGATGTTGCCCGAGGTGGACGGTCTGGAAGTGTGCAAGCTGCTGCGCCGCGATCCCGCCACGGCCTCCATCCCCATCCTGATGCTGACGGCCCGGGCCACGGAGGTGGACCGTGTGCTGGGCCTGGAACTGGGTGCGGACGATTACGTCACCAAACCGTTCAGCCCGCGCGAACTGGTGCTGCGGGTGCGCAAGCTCCTGGAACGCAGGCAACCCGCCGAGACCACGGAAATCCTGCGCTTTCAGGACCTGGAAATCGACATCCCGGCGCACCAGGTCAAGGTGCAGGATCAGCCGGTCAACCTCACCGCCACGGAATTCAAATTGCTGGTCACCCTGGCGCAGCGCCGGGGCCGCGTCCAGAGTCGCGAACAACTGCTGCGCGACGTGTGGGATTACGCACCCACGGTGGACAGCCGGACCGTGGACACCCACATGCGACGACTGCGGGAGAAACTCGGACCGGCGGCACGGCACCTGGAGACGGTGCGCGGTGTGGGGTACCGGTTTGCCCCTTGATCTTTCCGGCCGCGGGGTCATGGTGAGGCAATGCTGTCGTGGGTGCTTTGCGCGTTGCTGCTGGGGGCGCTGGTGGGGGTGCACCTTGCCTGGCGCCGCCGTCACCTGCACCTGCTGGAGGTCCACCAACGCGCACGGGCGCGCTGGGAGGCGATGCACCTCCAGTTGGCCGAGGAGGCACAAACCCGCCTGACCGCGGTTTTGCACAACTTGAGCGAGGGCATCCTGTTGTTGGACGAGGAAAACCGGGTGGTGCTGGCCAACCCGGCCTTTCGCACGCTGCTGCAGCCGGGGATGCCGCCCGAGGGTCAAACCCTGATGGCGGTCACGCGATGGCCCGAGCTGGGCGAGCTCACCGCCCAATTGAACCCCGACCAGCCTGCGCTGACGCGGGAACTGGTCTGGAGCGGCCCGCCCGAACGATGGTTGCGGGTCAGTGCCGCCGCCCTCTTCCAGGCGGATGGACGCCGGCTTTACACCATCCTGGTATTCCACGACGTCACCCGCATCCGGCAGCTGGAACGGGTCCGCCAGGAGTTCGTGGCCAACGTGAGCCACGAGTTGCGCACGCCCCTGTCGCACATCAAGGGCTATGTGGAAACCCTCCTGTCGGGCGCCGCGACGGATCCGGCCCTCCAATTGCGTTGTTTGCAAACCATCGCCCGCAACGCCAACCGTCTGGAACTGCTCATCGAGGACCTGCTCACCCTGGCGCAACTCGAGTCCGGCCAGGTCACGTTGCAACTCCAACCGCTGAGTCTCCGGGAGTTTGTGGACAAGATGCTCCAGGAGTTCCAGCCGCGGGCGGCCGCCCGCCGGGTCAGCCTGGAAAACGCAGTTCCGCCCTGGACGGTCCAGGCCGATCCCCTGCGGTTGGAACAGGTGCTGGCCAACCTCCTGGACAACGCCATTAAATACGGTCGCACGGAGGGGCACGTGACCGTGTGGGCCCGGGCGGACTCACCGGGCGAGGTGACCGTGGCAGTCACGGATGACGGCCCCGGCTTGCCCCCGGAGGCGTGTCAGCGGGTCTTCGAACGGTTTTACCGCGTGGACAAGGCACGTTCCCGGGAGCAGGGCGGCACCGGCCTGGGCCTGGCCATCGTCAAACACATCGTCCAACGCCATGGCGGCCGGGTCTGGGTCGAAAGCCGACCCGGCCACGGTGCCACCTTCTATTTCACCCTGCCCCGCGCCCCGGAATCAGGCCCGCCGCCCGATCTCCCGGCCACAGGACAGGCAACCACGACCCCGACAGCCCCGGAACGTTGAACCGATCAGGGACCCCGGCCGGGGCCGCGCAGGAGGCAGGGCTGCCCGACTCCATGCCCGGCGCCCCGGCAAGGTTTACGCCTTCCATCATGCGGGCCATGTCGCCCGGTGGTCCGCGCAGGCCGGGCGGGCCCGTCGGGAGGAAAAAGCATTGCACCAGAGCCGACATGGACCCATCACCCCACAGCCTGTGGCGGTCAGACCTGCTTCCGACCTTGCACGGGTTGGTGGAGGGGTTTGTCGGCGGCGGGTCGGGGGCGATTGGGATCAGCCACCGGCAAGGTGGGCGGCGTGTCAACTGTCGCGCATTTCGCGTCGTCCACCTTTCTCGCGGTGCTGTGGGCTCCGTGCAGACATGGTTGGGCGGGCTCCGCCCAGTAACACAATGGGGAAATTCCGCGTCCCCGGAGCACGCCGGTGCTGCGGGTTCCAGGAGCACGTTTCTCGCGCAGGGGATCCATGGCTTTCCGGACCTTTTCCCGCCGACCCGGTCTTTTGGTTCGCGCGTACCGCGTGGGGAGTGGCCAGACCTCTGGCCCGGGTCTGGTGGGCGCCCCGACAACCTCCGGGCCGTGGTTCCGGTCCGGGGACAACCCCGGCCCGCCACTCCCGCAGTGTCGAACACCTCGCAAGATTCCGGACCGTCGGGTAGAATCCCGGCGTGGGCAGGAAGCCGCTGGTTCTGGTAACGGCCGATGTCGACCCGGAGGGAACGGAGTTCGGGGATCACTCGGTCAGCCTGGCTTGGGCCTACGGCCTGGCCTTGGAACAGGCGGGGGCGTTACCGGTGGTTTTGCCCGCAGTTGTCGGGGAGACCACGATCCGGGACCTGGTGGCCCGGTGCGATGGTGTGCTGCTCACCAGCGGCGGCGATTTGAATCCCCGGCTGTACCGCACCGGGTTGCCCGCCCGCCTGCAGCAGACGGTCCAACCCACGCCCGATCACGGCTGGCGCGATCTGACGGAACGTCGGGTGCTCCGAGAGGTGTTTGACCAGCGCAAGCCCCTGCCGGTGATCTGCCGGGGGCATCAACTACTGAATGTGGCCCTGGGCGGGACGCTGATTGTGGGATTTGCCCGTGCAGCGGCCCCGGGGATTGAATCATCACCGACCGGATCGCAAGGACGACGTCGTTCATGACGTGCGGTTGACACCCGGCTCCCGGCTTCACAGTATAACCCGGAAGCAGGTGCTCGGGGTCAACAGTACGCATCACCAGGCCGTGAACCGTGTCGCCGGCCTGTTACGGGCGACGGCCACGAGCCCGGACGGTGTCATTGAGGGACTGGAACTGGCGCCGGCCCATCGCCGTGTATTGCCGTTCCTTCTGTCCGTACAGTTTCATCCCGAGCGGTTGCAGGGGCGGTATCCGGAACATCGGGCCATTTTCGAGGCTTTCGTACAGGCCTGTGCAGCCCGGGGAACACCAACGCTATGAAGGCGAGAATCCTCCTGGTAGATGACGACCCGGACATGCGGGAGCTGGTCGGGACCTTTCTCAGCCAGAACGACTACGAAGTCCTGACCACCGACAGCGCCGCCGGGCTGCGGAGCCTTTTGGATGCGGAGGCGCCCGACGTGGTGTTGCTGGACTATAAGTTGCCCGAATTGGCCGGGGGCCCCCCGGAGGACATCGGCCTGACGCTCATGCCCACCATCCGGCATCGCTGGCCCGAGGCGGAAATCATCATCCTCAGCGGGCACGGCACGTTGGACGTGGCACTGGAGGCGGGGCGGCTGGGCGCCTACACGTTCATCAGTAAACCGTTCGAGCTGGGGAAGCTCCTGGCCGACCTGCAGTGCGCCCTCGAACACAAGGCCCAGCAGGCCGAGGCCAGCGCCCTGCGCGATGCCCTGGCCACCTTCAGCGGTGCGAATTCGCCCGTGTTCAAAAGCGCCGCCATGCAGGCGGTCATCCGCACCGTGGAACGGATCGCGCCCACGGATGTCACCGTGCTGATCACGGGCGAGAGCGGCACCGGCAAGGAGGTCATTGCCGACCTTTTGCACAGCCTGAGCCGGCGCAACAAAAACCGGATCATCGAGGTCAATTGCGCCGCCCTGCCGCGTGAGCTGATCGAAAGCGAGCTGTTCGGTTCCGTCAAGGGAGCCTACACCGGCGCGCACACGGATCGCGAGGGACTCTTCCGACAGGCCGAAGGGGGTACCCTCTTCCTGGACGAAATCGCCGAGATGCCCGTGGACACCCAGAGCAAACTGCTCCGCGTGCTCCAGGATCAGGAGGTGCGTCCCGTGGGCGGCAAAACCACCTACAAAACCAATTGCCGGATCATCACCGCCACCAACCGCGACCCTCAGGAGGCCATGAAACAGGGCAAACTGCGCGAGGACCTCTACTACCGCATCAGCACCGTGTCCATTCACCTGCCCCCCCTGCGCGAACGCCGTGACGACATCCTGCCCCTCGCACAGGCCTTCCTCCGCCGGTTCAGTGCCCAGGCCAACCGCAACTTCATCGGCTTTACCCCCGCGGCCATCGAGCGGTTGATCAGCTTCGACTGGCCCGGCAACGTGCGCCAGCTCCAGAACGAAATCCAGCGGGCGGTCCTGCTGAGCGACGGGCCCATGATCGACGCGTCCGACCTTTCGATCACCCGCACACGCGACGAGTCCGACACCTCCGACACCAATTTCACCCTGCTGGAAGCGGTGGAACGCAACGCGATCATCCAGATGCTCCAGGCCACCGGAGGTAACAAGGTCGAGGCGGCCCGCCGCCTCGGTATCGGCCGGCAAACCCTGTACAACAAAATCAAGGCCTACGGCATCAAGGTGTAGCGCTGCGGCAGCCCCGCTGCGTGCCGGGTCCGGCGTCACCGCCAACCGCTCCGAGGTTTTCGCCCCCGGCCTCCCGCTGCGCGTTACAGGCTGCCCTCAGCCGCGAAACGACGCGGCTTCCGTTTCGACGGCTGTCCCGGCACCGACCGGTTGGGGTTGAACCCGTGGCCCGCCCCGGAACCAGCGCCGCACAGCGTTCAGGACGTCCTCATACAGAACGTACAGGCACGGCACCAAAATCAGCGAAATCAACGCGGCGAACAGAATCCCGTACCCGAGCGACAACGCCATCGGGATCATGAATCGGGCCTGTCGCGAGGTCTCAAAGATCATGGGCGCCAGCCCGCCGAAAGTGGTCAGCGTCGTCAACAGGACGGGCCGAAACCGGCGCAACGCCGCCTGATGGATGGCTTCCATGGGCGACTCACCCAACTCGCGCCGGCGATGGTTGGCATACTCGATGAGCACCAGCGCCCCGTTTACCACCACACCCGACAAAGCCACCATCCCCATCATGCTCATGACACTCAGGCTGTAGCCCATGATCAAATGCCCCAAAACTGCGCCGACGAGGCCAAACGGGATGCTGGCCATCACGATCAGCGGATGTCCGTAGCTCCGGAACGGCACGGCCAAAAGGAAGTAAATGGCCATCAGCGCCAGCGCAAAGCCGCCGTACAGGCTTTCCAGGCTTTCGGACATGTCCTGTTGCCGGCCGGCGTAACCGTAGCTGAGGCCGGGGAAATCGCGCGCCAGTTGGGGTAACAGGGTCCGGTCCAGCGTTTCCTTCACCTTGGACGTTTCACTGATCGGGTCCACATCGGCCGTGACCCGGACGGTACGGCGGCCGTCCCGTCGGAGGATTGCCGTATAGGCCCGGCCGCGGCTTGCCTCGACAATGTCGCGCAGCGGCACGTCCCGGCCCGATGGCGTGCGGATGAGGAGGTTTTCCAGGGTGAACTCGCGTCGGCGTTCCTCTTCCGGCAGGCGTACCAGCACCTTGACCTCGTTGCGCCCGCGCTGCTGGCGGAGTGCCTCGGCACCATAAAAGGCGTGCCGGATTTGCCGGGCCACCTCCTGCGGGGTCAGACCGAGCTGTCTCCCCTCGGGACGCAGAACGAAATCAAACTGGGGTTTGCCCGGGGTATACCCGTCATCCACGTCCCGGACATGGGGGAATTCTTCCAGCTGGGCGGCCAACCTTTCGCTGGCACGGTCCAGCACCTCGATGTTGCGATGACTGAGCTCGATGGTGAGGGCGGCGCCACCGCCCGGTCCGCCCCGATCGGAGTAGAACTGCAGGGCCTGGACCCCCACCACGGGGCCGACCCGTTCACGCCACAGCCGGGTGAATTCGGTGGTGGAGATGGGACGCTGTTTGGGGTCGGTGAGAAAGACCCGGATTTCCGCGGTGTTCTGGTTGATCACGCTGAGGAAACCGGTCACCAGGCGGTCGCCGCCGTGTTCCTCCGCCACGGCGCGGGCCGCCTGCAGCAACCGATCGCGCACCTCGGCCACGCGCGACACGGGGCTCCCGTACGGGAGCGTGGCCGCTGCATAGGCGAAATCCGATTCGATGCGCGGCATGAGGATCAAACCCATCCGGCCGCTGACCACCCAGGCCGCCACCACCATCCAAACGGCACAGGCCACGGCCACGGTCAGCAAACGCCGCCGCAGACACGCGGCCAGAAACGGGCCGAACCGCCGTTCGACCCAGCGGGTGAACGCCAGTCCGAACGCCTGTTGCCAGTGGTGCAGCCGGGCGGTCAGGCCGGTGCGGGGTCGGCTCGCCGTGTGGGCCAGGTGCGAGGGCAACACCAGCAACGACTCAACCCACGAAATGACAAACGCCGTGACAACCACCAGCGGGATCACCCGCCAGATTTTCCCGAACTCTCCCGGCATGAAGTACAGCGGCAGAAACGCGACAATGTTGGTGAGGATACTGAAGGCCACGGGCACGGCCATCTCCCGTGCGCCCCGGATGGCGGCGGTGACAAAATCCACGCCGCGCTGGCGCAGTGCGTAAATGTTTTCCCCCACGATGATGGCATCATCCACCACGATCCCCAGGGCCGTGATATAGGCGAACATGGAGATCATGTTGATGGTGACCCCCATGCCGGGCAGCAGGATCAGCGAACCCAGGAACGACACCGGGATCCCCATCATCACCCAGAACGCCAGCTTGAACTCCAGGAACAACCCCAGCAGCAGCAGCACCAGGCAGAGCCCGTAAAACCCGTTCTTCACCAGCAGTTCCAGCCGCTGGCGGTACACCTCCGAACTGTCGCTGCGAATGCTGCACTGGATCCCCGGCGGCAGCCGGGGCCGGATTTCCTCGAGGATTTCGCGCACGGCATTGGACACGCTGATGGGCGTCTGCCGTCCCACACGGTACACGGCCAGGCTCACCGCCGGCTGCCCGTTGAAGGTTGCCTCGATGTCCACGTCCTGGAAGCCTTCGCGCACCTGCGCAATGTCGCCCAGCCGCACGACACTGCCGGACGCGCTGGTGATGATGGGAATATCCGCAAACTCCCGCGCCCAGTCGCGTCGTTCCTTGAACCGGACCAGCACCTCACCGGCCGGTGTTTTCAGACCGCCTCCCGGCACTTCGACCGAGGTGGCGGCGATGCGCGCAGCGATCTCCCCCAGGGTCAGCCCGTAGGCGCGCAAATGGTCCCCGGGCACCTCCACATGAACCTCGTAGTTGCGCGCCCCGAGGAAATCCACCTGGGTGATCCGGGGATCCTGCAGCAGACGGTCCCGGATCTCCTCGGCCACGTTGCGCAAGGTCCATTCGCTGGCGTCCCCGTGCACGGCCAACACCACCACCTCCCGCCGCCGCATCACCAGCTCCACCTCCGGCTCCTCTGCGTCCCGCGGGAAGGTGATGATGCGGTCAATCGCCTGTTTGATGTCCATGTAGGCTTTCTGGGTGTTGGCGTCCCCGAGCAGTTCCACCTCCACCGTGCCCATGCCCTCGGAGGCGCGCGCCCGAACCTCCTTGACCCCTTCCAGCCCCCGCACCGCCTCCTCAATGGCCAGAATGATCCCCTGTTCGACCTCCTCGGGACTCGCACCCGGGTAGGCCACGCGGACCATGACCAGGTCCGTCTCAAACTCGGGGAACACCTCCTTCCGGATCCGCAAACTCATCACCAGGCCGCCCACCAACAAAAACAACATGAGCAGGTTGGGCGTCACCCGGTTGTGCACCATCCAGGCGATCGGTCCACGGGAGAGATGGGAGTCGGCCGGTGTCATGGACGCGCCTCCGGTCAGGTGCCGGTGGAGGGCACCCGTGCACCCGCCCCTGCCGTGGTGGACACCGCAGGGGACGGCTCCCCGCCGCCGGCCACGCGCAACGGCAGGCCGGGCACGGCCGCAGGCAGTTCACTGATCACAATCCGTTCACCCTCGCGCAAACCCCCCGTCACCCACAACGAATCCGGCCCCCGAAACGCCACCTCCACCGACCGGATTTCCAGTTCGTCCCGTTCGTTCATGATCCAGAGCTGATCACCGTCGCGGAACCACCGGCGATCGATCACCGCTGCGCGAACAGTCCGACCCTGCAGCTCGAGCCGCACCGCATCCCCCAGCAACAACGGGGGTGGCCCGTCCGGCTGCGGTTCGCGACCCCACGGCCGTTCCACCGAGACCAGCAGCCGGGCCAGCCGACCCTGTTTCTCCAAATCGGGCAGCAGTTTCAGAATCACCCCCGACCACGCCGCACGGGCGGGTGAAGTCCCCACACGCCAAACCCGCGCCACCGACCCGGTTGAACTACTCCAGTTCGGAATGGCCAGCCAATGCAGGTCGTCCACGGGTACGGTGGTTTCGACCCAGTACTCGTCCGTGCCGGCCAGGGTGGCCACGGGCGTGGCGGGCGTCACCTGACTGCCCACGTTGACAAACCGTTCGCGCACCACGCAGTTGAAAGGGGCACGGACGACGGTTCGTTCAAGGTTGAGCCGGGCCTGTTCCAGCGCCGCCTCGGCCGCCTGCACACGGGCCTCCGCCTGCCGCAACTGCGGCATGCGCAGCACAAGGTCGCGATCCGCTTCCGGAATTTCACGGCCCAGCAGTTCGTACTCCTTGCGCGCCACGGCCTGCTGGCCCTGTTCCAGCGCCAGGGCACCCCGGGCCTGCACCAGTTCGCTCTCCCGCTGCGCCACCGCCAGTTGAAAGTCGCGGGGATCAATCCGCACCAGCTCAGCCCCCGCCTCAAACCGGCTGCCGGGCTGGAAGGTCTCGGCGATCCGGACAATTTCACCGGAAACGCGCGGATACAGGGTGACTTCCCGGGCCGGAATGACCGTGCCAAAGGCGGGTAACCGAACGGTTTCGAGGCCGAACCGGACGGGAACCACCTCGACCAACCGGGCCTGATGTTCCACGGGCCGGGGCCGCACGTGGGGTGCGGTGAGGATCAACCAGTACGCCGCACCCGCTCCGGCCCCCAGCACCAGCAACGGGAGCAAAAATCGGTAGATCCGTCGGACCGGGGAAACGGTCGAACCCTCTGTGATCCGGGGCTGGGATGCATGATGGGGCGGACTCATGACGACGGCACGGGATGCGATACGGTTTGCGGCGGTCCGGCAGCGGTGGCGGAGACCTGATCCAGCGGGTCGGGTCGGGGCAGGCTCCAGCCGCCCGCAAGGGCGCGGCAGAGCGTCACCCGTTGCAACCACAGGTCGCGCCGGGTCTCCAGCTCGGCCCGCTGCAGGCCCTGTTGGGTGAGCAGCGCGTCCAAAACCCGCAGGTAATCCACGGTGCCCTTGCTGTAACTGTCCCGAAGGCGGTCCACGGTGCGGTCCGCCAGCTCCAACTGCCGGCTTAAACTGGTGCGGAGACCTTCCAACTGTTGTTCCCGGATCAACGCGGTTTCAACCTCGGCCACCGCCTCCAGAGCGGCCTGACGAAAGGCGTGAAATCGCTCGGCCACCACCGCGCGGCGGTAATCCACCTCGGCCCGTCGTGCCCCGCCGTCCAGGATGGGTGCGGTCAGATTCGCCGCCAACGTCGCCAGCCACTGATCCAGCAACACGCGCGTGCTGTTGCCGTCGGTGCTGATCTGTGCCGACAGACTCAGGCGCGGAAACCGATCGGCCACCGCCGCAGCCAGACGCGCGTCGGCCGCCAACAGCGAATGATAACCGGCCTGCAAGTCCGGTCGGCGCAGGACCAGTTCGGCCGGCACACCGGTCTGCGGCAGCGGCGGCAGCGGTGGCAGTTCGGGGTCCGGTTCGGGGATGGGCTCGCCGGGTGCGCGCCCCAACAACACTGCGAGCTGTTGCCGCAGCAGTTCGGTCTGGGCCCGGGCCACCAGCAGGTTCCCATGCACACTCTCCACAACCTGACGCTGACGAAGCACGTCGGCGGCACCCACCTGGCCGCGTTCAAAACGCGCCTCCACCAACCGCAGCATGTTGGATTGCAGCACTGCCTGCCGCTCCCAGAGCGCCACCAGGGCACGTTGCGCCGCCCATTGGAACCAAACGGTGGCAATTTGGGCCGACAGGGTGAGTGCGGCGACCTGCACCTGGGCCCCGGCGGCATGTGCGTCTTGCAAGGCAGCCTCCCGCGTCGCCCGGACCCGCCCCCACACGTCCAGTTCGTATGCAGCCGCAGCCCCCAAAAAGAGGTCGGCGGCCGATCGACTGGTGGCACGGCCGCCGGGGGCTTCGAACCTCTCATGGGTGCGGCTGGCCTGGCCGCGAGCGTCGAGGGTGGGCCACAATCCCGCTCCGGCTTTCCGGGCCAGGGCCTGGGCCTGCTCCAGCCGCGCCCACACGGCCAGCAAGCCGGGTTGTTCTCCCAGGGCCTGCTCAATCAGCCCCGACAGCACCGGATCACCAAGATCCCGCCACCATGGTTCTGGCATGGGGTCCGAACCGGAGCGGCTGAACGTTTCCGGCAACCGGACAGAGGGCGGACCAGACCGGGTGGCGTGGACACAGCCGGCTCCCACCAGGAGCGTCAGCACCAGTGTCCAGGCACCCGCGGGGACAAGGTTGCGCGGACGAAACGGTTGAGGCCACGACCTCTGCACAGCATCACAGCTAGCAGATTCCCGGCCCGCGCAAAAGACGCCTCTTGCACCCGCCAACCGGTCCGGTCGGGAGGCCGGGGGAGCAACCCGTCCCGCCGGCGTTACTTCAGCACCGGTCGCAACACCAGGTTGCGATATTCCACGCTCGTGTGATCGCCCTGCAGGTAGATGGGGCCCGGTCGAAGTTCATCCGACCACAAAGCGCCGCCGGTACAACCCAACAACGGCTGGTTGTCGATGATTTTGCGCCCGTTCAAGATCACCGTCACGTGCCGGTCCACCAGCGTGATGTCGTAGGATTGCCATTCGCCGGCCGGTTTGGCCGCGTTTTCGGTGGGGGTAATGCGGCTGTAGATGGCACCCATGCCGTGCATGCTGGGCGGTTTGCCGAAGGAATCGGCCACCTGCACCTCGTAGATGCCGCGCAGGTAAATGCCGCTGTTGCCGTTGGGCGGCAGTCGCAGTTCGAGTCGCAGGTTGAAATCCTCGAATTCCCGTTCCGTGCGCAGGTTTGCATAGGCAATGTGGCCGCCCTCGGGCTGGGGCGCCTCGTTGATCAGGATCCCATCGGCGGCCCGCCAGCCGTTCCGTCCGCCGAACGGACGCCAGCCGGTCAGGTCGCGGCCGTTGAACAACACGATGGGCTCACCGAACCGGATCCGGCTCAGGTCGGGTCGCGGCGGCAGGGGCGGAATCGGTTTGCCGGTGAACTTCTGCGGCTCGGTCCAACCACCGCGCGTCTGACGGCGGGTGGTGAACTCCAACTGATCCCCAACCCAGCGCCCCTCGATGATCTCCTGCTCCCGGACGGTGACCTCGCGTCCTTCCGCGTTCTTCTCCTTGCGCTCGTGGATGCGCGTTACCACTAGGGTATCGCCGCGCACCTCGACGGCATCCACCGGCACCACACTGCCCGCGCTCCACATGATGGATCCCACCCAACCGCCGTTGGTGCGAACAATGCCCAGCCAGCCGGCACTCCCATCCGGCAGGGTGAGAGCATACCGACCTTCAAAATCGCGGGATGCAGCAGCCAACGTAACCGCGGCCAAACACAACGCCAGCAAAGCCGCCCGGGGACCAACCGGTTCAAAACATCGTTTCATGGGCGCCAGTGAACGTCAGCCGGGCCATCCACGCAAGTCCCGGACACCGCACCATGCCGGCGTCCGCCATGGCCGGGCACACGGATGGTCCGGCAAAAGAAGCCCTCCCTCTGAACATGGGCCCCGGATCAAAAAAGCCTGCGGACCGGTGCACGGACCGATCCGCAGGCGCGGGAGCCGAAAGCCCCTTTCAACCGCCCTGCCGGGCGTACCGCGGCCCCGCGTTACTGACGGGTCCGGTAGAACCGCATCGTCTCGCTCGGAGTCACCCGGAAGGGCGAGGCCGGGTTGCCAGGCACATCCGTCCATGGCCCGGTCACCGCCGGCGCATGCTGCAGCACGCCCCGGTTCCATTGCAGCTCAATCTGCGCGCCGACCTTCCGGACCGACAACACCGCAGGCTCGGTGGGGGCGAACAGGTAGGCCTTGGGCACGGTGGCGTTCCAACCGCCGGTGCTGAGATAGAAGTCGTCAAAGACGGCGCTGAAGCTGGCGCTGTTGCCCAGCACAATCAGCTTGTCCATGACCGGTCCCAGGCCGCCCAAGACCGGATCCACGTAGTACGGGTCGCGATCGGTCAGGTAATCCTGGAACAACAGCGTGCGTTCGGTGTCCCCTTCCTTCTGGATGTAGACCGAGAAGGTGTCGAACATGCCCACGTTTTCGTCGGCGTTGGTGATGTTGATCCAGACGTTGTAAACGACGCCGGGCTGGAGCGGCTCGGGGGCGAAGTCGGGCGGAGGGCTGGCGTTGTTGCCAAACCAGCCGTTGCGTGCCCCGATGTACCAGGAGTTGGTCTGGATCCCCAGCAGATCGTTCGTAAACGCCGTGAAGTACACCACCGGTCCGATGTTGAAGAACGCATCGCCGTAGCCCCGCATGCTCTTGTCGGTGATGCCCACCACGTTGGTGATCCCGGTGGCATTCGGCTCTCCGGCAATGACCCGGAAGAACAGCGTCCGGGCCTGGCCGGGCTGGATGGACAGATCACGCAACAGCAGGAATCCGACGCTGTTGGCGCTGGGCGTCCGCAGCGCGCGATGGCCGTTGGTGGTGATGACCCGGCCGGAATTGCCGGTGGCGTCGCTCCAGTACCCCTGCGGGGCCAATGGTCCTTCGGCGTACTGATCAAACGTGTCCAGCACCACCCAGTTCGGCGCCACGCCATCCACCACGGCCACCTGCGTGGTGGCCGACAATGTATCCAACCCGCGCCGGATGGTCAGAACCAGCGTCATGGGCTCCGTGACCGTCAGGGTTCGGCTGCCCACACCGGCCACGGTCTGTGCGGTGACGTCGCCCAGGGGCGTGATTTCCACCTGGGAAACGTCCCTGCTGACCTCCCAGCGCAGGGTGGTGGTGCCGCCGCGGACCACCGCCGGCAGATCCGTCCGGAACCGGCTGATCACCAGCGGCAACACCCGGGAGGGCGGGTTGGTGATGGGGGTTTGTTGCAGGATCTGGATTTCCTCCGGTGTGAGGGCCCGGTTCCAGAGCGCCACCTCGTCAATCAACCCGGTAAACCAGGCCGAGGCCGCCGCCCGCCGCACCATCCCAACGGCCGTGACCATCGCCGTCAGCGGCCGTACCGGCGTGATCTCCACCGGATCCGGCAGCCCATCCACATACAACTGCGCCCGGTACAGCCCCGGTCCCACCTGCCGCTGCACATACGCAATATGATGCCACGTGCCGTCAAAAGCCGTCCCCAACGAATGCCGATGATCCCCCACCGTCCCGCCCGTGTCGTTGCGAATGTAAATGTCCACCGTCCCGTCAGCCTCGCTGTTGTGCGTCCCAATGCTGAACATCGGATTGTTGTTGGTCAGCGAACCCTCGCAGAAAACCCGCCGATCCGACTGCACCGGCCCGTTGACCCACAGCGACACCGTAAAGTCCGGATGAT
>NZ_JAAKYA010000028.1 GCF_011044775.1 Limisphaera ngatamarikiensis
GATCTGAAGCTGGTGAGTGATCCCGTGTGGTTTGGGCGGCACATTGCGGAGCTGAACGGGACGAACGGTGCGCTGGTGCGTTCGTACGTGTGGGGATTGGATGTTTCGGAGACCCTGGACGGTGCGGGTGGTGTGGGTGGGTTGCTGTGGGTGCGGTTGAGCGGCGGGTCTGCTGCGGGGGTGCACTTTGTGACGTATGACGGCAACGGGAACGTGTGGAACCTGGTCTCGGCGAGCACCAGTACCGAGACCGCCCGGTACGAGTATGGGCCGTTTGGGGAGCCTTTGCGGCTGACGGGCGCTGCGGCGGGTTCGAATCCGTTCCGGTTCAGCACGAAGCGGACGGAGGACGCGACGGGCCTGGTGCTGTACGAATACCGTGCCTACAGTCCCACCCTGGGCAGGTGGTTGAGCAGGGATCCCATCTCTGATCTGAGCTCCCCGATACTCTTCATTGAGGCCAAGAACGTTAGGACTTTGAGGCGCGTGCTCTTGGCGTCCCCGGAAGCTGTACACATCGCTTATGAAAATCGGCATTATTTTGCAAAGCTGAGCGTATTGGACTCTACCCTGGCTTTTAAGAAAAAGACCCACGGCGTCGATCTCGTTCCTGTGTACGTCTTTGCCAGGAATACCACGACCGCTTATGTCGACCCTGATGGCAACGTTGCGCAGTGGGTGGCGGCGTGCGGGGTCGGTTGCGTTGTAGGTGCCATTGGCGGCGCGGTCGGCGGAATAGGGTCATGGCGAGCGGCGTGGTGCGGAGCGTTGGGAGGTGCGATCAATGGCTGCTGTTCATCCATACTGTGCACATCACTCCCTCACTTGTGTATAAAAGGATCGTGTATCTGTGGTGCAATTGGTTCGATTGCAGAACAGTTGTGTCTCGGCGGCGTCAATTATAAGGACCCATGCGCATGGATTGGGCTTTTGTTCTCAGCACTCGCGGGATGTTTGGGAGGAATGGCGGCCGACGTTGAGGATGCGACATTAAGTATAGTGGCTTTTGTTGTAGGCATGGACATAAGTGCTTTGACGTCATTGTGTGGCAAGTAGTAGGAAGGGCTATGGATGCCTTAGCGTACGGACTATTCCTGTTAACTGCAGGAATCGCAGGTGTGATACATGTGTGTGCAGTCTACAAAAAGTGTTGGACATACAGTAAAGTGCGCCTCGGCATGGTGGTAGTCATCGGGGCGCTTTTATCTCTGCCACTCGTGCAGGCTAGCCCTCCTAAGGACCTTCAAACCTTCGGTACGGTGCCAGCTGTAATGGTGTCGGTGGGCTGTGGTTGCGTGGCGGGCGCCCTTGCGCTCATAGTAGCGTGCCAACGCCGAAAGAGCGTGATCTCGTCGCTCATTGGCAGGTTTCTCAAATGTGAGCCAAGGTGAGTGCACTGGTGTGTCCGCTGGGGCACTGTTTTTTGCAATGATGGCGGTTTTACGACCCCGCTGGTGCCGGTGCCATGGGAATGAGGCTGGTGAGCTGTCTGGACTGGACGTACGATGCGATGGGCGGGCGGGTGCGGGCCGGTTGGGCCGACGGCAGTTACTGGGTCTACCGGTACGACCCGTATGGTCAGTTGGAGT
>NZ_JAAKYA010000029.1:0-131705 GCF_011044775.1 Limisphaera ngatamarikiensis
GGCCGGAGGGGGTGGGTGGTGGGATTGTGGCTTTACGGTGTTGATGGTCAGGGATATAAGGGGTCCGCGCCATGAGGTGAAACCGGCCTTGGCGGAGCGAGGGAGGAGCGATTTGAGATGAATCTCAAGGGGCTGGAACGTTGGTGCGAGCGCGGGCTTTTGGGGCTCGCGCTGGCGCTGTTGGTGTGGGGTCCGCTCGCCACCGGTTGTGTTCGGCCGCAGGATTTCCTCGTGTTGCAGGGGTTGACGGTGGGGTTGCTGGGTTTGTGGGGGATCCGGTTGTGGGTGGAGCGGCGGCCGGAGTTGTTGTGGCCGCCGATTTGCTGGCCGGTGCTGTTGTTTCTGTTGTATGCGCTGGTGCGGTACTGGACGGCGGACATTGAGTCGGTGGCGCGTCAGGAATGGTTGCGGGTGCTGGTGTACGGGTCGGTGTTTTTTGTGGTGTTGAACAATCTGCACGGGCAGGAGGAGACCCGGTGGATTGCGTTCACGATGATCGGGCTGGGGATGCTGATTTCGTTTTACGCGTTGTACCAGTTTGTGACGGATTCGAACCGGGTGTGGGGTTTTGTGTCGCCGTACCGGCACCGGGGGATGGGGACGTACATCAACCCGAACCATCTGGCGGGTTATCTGGAGCTGGTGACGCCGCTGGCCTTCACCTACGCGATTACGAGCCGGTTGTCGCCGGTGGTGAAGGTGGTGCTGGGGTATGCCGGGTTGGTGATGTTGGCGGGGCTGGTGGTGACGATGTCGCGGGCGGGTTGGGTCTCGGCGGGGGTGGTGTTGTTGGTGATGTTTGTGGTGTTGGCGTTGCGGAGTGCGCATCGGTGGGTGGCGTTGGGGTTGTTGGCGGTGGCGATTGCGGCGGGTTGGTACTTTTTGCCGAAGAGCTTTGTGTTGAAGAAGCGTTGGGAGCTGGTGCAGCGGGATCTGGCGGAGGGGGAGGTCTCGGACGTGCGTCCGGCGTTGTGGCGTGCGGCGGTGGAGCTGTGGCGGGAGAATCCGTGGTGGGGGATCGGGCCGGGACATTTTGATTACCGGTTTCGGCAGGTGCGTCCGGCGTCGATCCAGAACCGGCCGGACCGGGTGCACAACGATTATCTGAACACGCTGGTGGACTGGGGCGTGGTGGGTGCGTTTCTGGTGGGGGGCATGTTGGTGTGTTTGATTGTGGGGGTGGTCCAGACCTGGCCGTATGTGCGGGGGACGCCGGGGGATTTGGGCGGGCGTTCGAGCAACAAGTTTGCCTTTGTGTTCGGGGCGTCGTTGGGGTTGGTTGCGCTGGCGATTCATTCGCTGGCGGACTTCAACCTGCACATTCCGGCCAATGCGTTGATTGCGGTGACGTGGGCGGCATTGTTGAGTTCACATTTGCGGTTTTCCACGGACCGGTACTGGTTCCGCGCCCGGTTGGGGGTGAAGGTGGGTTTGACGGTGGTGTTGGCGTTGGTGGCGGTGTATCTGGTGCGGGAGGGGTGGCGCAGCGCGCGGGAGCAACGGATTCTGGCACGGGCGGAGGCGTTGGCGGATTGTTCGCCGGAGCAGGTGGCGGAGCTGGAGAAGGCGTGGGCAGTGGAGCCGCGCAATCCGCTCACGGCCTACAGGCTGGGGGAGGCCCTGCGAATCCAGAGTTTCGAGGGGGCGCCGAATTATCGTGACCTGGCCGAGCAGGCGATGCGCTGGTACGAGATTGCGATGCGGCTGAACCCGTACGATCCCTACCCGCTGTTGCGGTACGGGATGTGCCTGGACTGGCTGGATCGGAGCGAGGAGGCCCAGCCGTATTATGATCGGGCGCTGGCGCTGGATCCGAACAACCATTATCTGGTGGCGCACATGGGTTGGCATTACGTGCAGATGGGCCAGTGGGCGGCGGCCCGGGCCTGGTTCGAGCGATCGCGCAAACTGCATTGGAAGGACAACATCATGGCGGACCGGTACCTGGCGATTGTGCGGCAGCGATTGTTGGACGAAGCGCAGGGGCCGGCGGGAGGTACGGCTCCCGGCGGATCACGATGAGGTCCGCGCGGGTTTGTTCCGGTGTGTCGGGAGTGGGCGCGGTTTGAAGGGAAGGGGGACGATCCAACGGCGATGATACGCACCCTGTACAACGTGTTGTTCACGGCGGGGTTCTGGCTGCTGGCGCCGTACTATTTTGTCCGGATGCGCCGGCGCGGAAACTGGAGGGCGGGGTTCCGACAGCGCTTCGGGCGGTACGACACCAAGTTCAAGCAATCCATCACCAACCGGCATGTGGTGTGGATTCATGCGGTGAGCGTGGGGGAGGTGAACCTTGCGACGCAGTTGATCCGTGCCCTGGAACCGCGCCTGCCCAACGTGAAGATCGTGGTTTCGACCACGACGACGACCGGGATGGGGGAACTGCAGCGCAAGACGCCATCCCACATCGGCAAGATCTACTATCCGATCGACCGGAAGCGGTACGTGGCGCGGGCGCTGGGGGCCATCAAGCCGGTGGCCGTGCTTTTGATGGAGGCCGAGGTGTGGCCGAACTTTTTGTGGCGGGCGCGCAACCTGGACATTCCCGTCTTCCTGGTGAATGCGCGGCTTTCGGAGCGATCGTACCGGTGGTACCGGCGGTTGGGGTGGTTTTTCCGGCCGTTGTTCGAGTCGTTTGCCGGTGTGGGGGCCCAGAACGAGGCGGACGCCGCACGGTTGCGGGAGTTGGGGTGTCGTCCGGAAGTGATCCGGGTGGTGGGGAGTTTGAAGTTTGACGCGGCCCAGTTGGAAGAACGGACAACCCTGGATGTGCCGGCATTGTTGCGGCAGGTGGGTGTGGAACCGGATCGGCGCATTCTGTTGGGCGGGAGCACCCATGCCGGAGAGGAGGCCGTCCTGGCGGAGATGTTTCAGCGGCTGCGCACGCGGCATCCGGATTTGTTCCTGGTGCTGGTGCCGCGGCATTTTGAGCGCGGCCGTGAGGTGGGCGAAACGCTGGCGCGATTGGGGGTTCGATTTGTGTACCGGAGCGAGATCACCAGCCGCACATCGCTGGCACCGGGGCAGGTGGACTGTTTGCTGGTGAACACGACGGGTGAACTGCGGCACTTTTATCCGCACGCCACGGTGGTGTTTGTGGGCAAGAGCCTCACGGCGGAGGGCGGACAAAATCCCTTGGAACCGGCTGCGGTGGGGCGGCCGGTGGTTTTCGGGCCGCACATGGAAAACTTTGCCGAAATTGCGGGCAAACTGGTGTCCGGGGGCGGTGCCTGGCAGGTCACGAGCGCGGCGGAGCTGGAGACGGCCGTGGACCGGTTGCTGGGGGATCCGCAGTTGCGTGAGCAAATGGGCCGGCGTGCGGTGGAGGTGGTTCGGGAAAACCTCGGCGCGGTGGAACGGACCGTGGAGATGGTGTTGGAGGTTCTGCAACGGCGGCGGCCCGAGGTGCTGATTGTCCGCGAGTGACGCGACGTTGGACCCAGGTCGGGGGCTGCCTGCCGGGGCCGTTGATGGGTGCCGGTTGTCTTCTGCGCTTCCGTGAATTCTCATTCTTGCGCTTTCCCGATTATCCACGGTGAGGTGCAGGGGCGGTCTCCGGGCGCGGAGTGGAGGCGGTGGGGTTTGATGTAATGCGAGAGGGTTTTTGAGGCTGCGATGGCGTCCTGACGGGGTTTACGGCGTTTGGGCGGGTGCGCGCCGGTTCGCGAGGGGGTTTTATTCCTGCGGGGGTCGGGTTTGGGTCGGGTTTTGGGGATTCGCGGGTCCGTTTCCAAGTGAAATTTTCGGTGTAGGCGGGTGTCTGGTACGGAAGCTGTTTTCGGCTGTGAATAACTTCTGAACAAGTGCCGTGGAAAATTCGTTGACGGCTGGTGGGGCGAAGTGTTTAAAAGAGGGGCGTAGTGGTTGAAAGTGGGGCAGCAGAAGCGTGTGAATAAGTTGTGAGTGAGAAGGCCACAGGCGGGCGGATTTACTACACCTCGCGGTACCGGCACGGGGTGGACGAGAAGCGCCGGGTGCAGATTCCGGCGAAGTGGCGGCCGGCCGAGGGCGAGGTGGAGTTTACGCTGATTGTGTGGCGGAAGGGGCCGTATGGGCCGTGTTTGCGGGCGTTGCCTCCGGAGCAGATGGAACGGTTGATGCAGGCGATTGATGCGATGCCGAACGAGGATCCGCGGAAGACGGTGTTGAAGCGGGTGATTGGGAGTCATGCGGAGCAGGTGACGGTGGATCGTGCGGGTCGGATTGTGTTGCCGGAGGCGATGGCGCGGGAGGCGGGGATTGAAAAGGAGGCGCTTTTTGTTGGGCTTTTGGATCGGTTTGAGATCTGGAGTCCGGAACGGTACGCGGCTGTGGAGGCTGCGGACAAGGTGCTCCTGGCAGATGCGATGAACCTGTTGGAGTGAGCGTATGCTGTTGGGGCGACTGTTGGTAGCGACGGGGGTGGTGAAGCGGATCCCCGAGAAGGGCGGGTATCGGGTTCGCGAGGATTTGCCGTGGCCTGCGTTTAGTGCGGGTGCGGTCCTGCGGGTGCGTTCGGGAGTTTCCGGGTCCGGGACGGCCGCGGTGGCGGTAGGGGCGCGGTCGGGTGCGGTCGCGTGCGGGGGTGGAGAACGGGCGTCCTCGGGGGTTGGGGGGTTGATTGGCGGCACGAGGGCGGAAGCGGCGCCGGGTGCTGAGAGGACGGGACGGGTGCGGTCCGGTAGGGGTGGCCGGTGGGACTGGCGGTTTTGGCGACGGTGGCGGGGTCGGGGTGCGGCTGCGGCGGTCCGTCAGATGGAGCTGCCATTGTCACGGGAGGAGGCGCTGTCGCAGGTGCGGGTGGTGCGGAACGTTTTTCTTGATGGTGAGGGCGAGGGAAGGGTGCGGCGGGGCGGTTGGTTGCGGCGGGTGCGGCGGGTGCTGGACGGATTGGCGTTGCGGTTGGCGGGCGGTGGGTGAGGCAGGAGGGTCGGAGATGAGGCTTTGGCGTGAACGTGTTGCATCAACCGGTTTTGGTGGCGGAGGTGCTGTCGTGGATGGCGGTGCGTCCCGGGGGCCGGTACATCGATGCGACGGTGGGGACGGGCGGTCATGCGGCGGCGATTTTGGAGGCGAGCGCTCCGGATGGGCGGTTGTTGGGGATGGACCGGGATCCGGAGGCGTTGGCGCTGGCGGAGGAACGGTTGCGCCCTTTTGCGGGTCGGTACGTATTGTGGCGCGGGAACTACGCGGATTTGCTGGAGCGCGTGGAGGAGGGAGTTTGGGACGGGGTGCTGTTGGATTTGGGGGTGAGTTCGTTGCAATTGGATCGGCCGGAGCGAGGTTTCAGTTTTCAGGCCGATGGTCCGTTGGACATGCGGATGGATCCGGGCCAGGGGTTGACGGCGGCGGACCTGGTGAACGGGGCCTCGGAGGAGGAGCTGGCGCGGTGGTTTGCGGAGCTGGGCGGGGAACCGCGGGCGCGGGCGATTGCGCGGGCGGTGGTGCGGGCGCGGCCGTTGCGGCGGACGGTGGAGCTGGCGGAATTGGTGAGTCGTGTGTATGGGGGGCGGCACGGGTCGCGGCATCCTGCCACTCGAGTGTTTCAGGCGTTGCGGATGGTGGTGAACGACGAGCTGGGGTCGTTGCGGCGGGGGCTGGCTGCGGCGTGGCGGGCGTTGCGGTCCGGGGGGCGGTTGGCGGTGATCACGTTTCATTCCGGGGAGGCGCGGGAGGTGAAGGCTTTTGGTCGGGAGAAGGTGCGGCCGTACGAGTGTCCGGGTGGTGTGGACGTGCCGGAGCTGCGGCGACCGCGGTCGCCGGAGGGTCGGTGGGTGACCTCGGGTGCGGTGCAGGTGGGCGAGGAGGAGCAGCGGCGCAATCCGCGGAGTCGGAGTGCGCAACTGCGAGTGTTGGAGAAGTTGTGACATGAGCGGTGGGAGTCGCAAATCCGGTGGGGAAGCGTGGCTGTGGCCGGCGCTGTGGGTGGTGGTGTTGTGTTTGGGTTTGGGGGGCCTGGGTCTGGGCTATGTGTGGTTGAAGAATCAGGTGGACGAGCTGGGTCGGCAGATCAAGCAGCGGGAGCAGCGGTTGGCGGAGTTGCGGCTTTTGAATGAGCGGTTGCGGCGGCAGCTGGCGACGTTGCAATCGCCACGGTTTTTGGAGCAGCGGGTTCGGGAGTTGCAATTGGGGTTGGTGCCGGCGCATCCGGCGCAGGTGTGGCGGTTACCGGAACCGCAAGGTTGGCCGGAGCCACAGACGGCGTCGGGTCGGACGCCGGCGACCGGCCCGGGCCCGGGCTGATGGATTTGGGCCGCCGCCCGTGACGCGGTCGGAGGAGGAACCGATCGCCGCGGGCGGACGGCCCTGAAATTGTGGTTTACGGGCATCCGAGGATTGGGCCCGTGGGAAGCGGCGGGAACGGCGGGACGGGATCCGGCGGGGCGGAGCCGGGTCCCGTCCGGGCCGGAAGGCACGAATGGAGTGGCGATGGGCGAGGGCGCGTTGGGCAGCTTGCAGATGCGGCGGACCCTGATCGTGATGGCGGGGTTTTTGCTGCTGTATGCCGGTTTGATGTACCGGCTGGTGGATCTGCAGGTGTTGCAGCATCCGGAGCTGGAGGTGGAGGCGCGGCGGAATCGGGAACGGGAGATTCTGCGCACGCCACGGCGTGGGGACATTGTGGATGGGCGCGGGACATTGCTGGCGACGAGCATTCCGGCGCGGACGGTTTGTGCGGATCCGATGTTGATTGGGGGGTACGCGCCGGTGGTGGCGCGGGCGTTGGCGCCGGTGTTGGGGGTGTCGGAACTGGAGTTGCAGAGGCGGTTGTTGCCCCGGGTGCGTCAGGATCCGGCGACGGGGCGCTGGTTGACGAACCGGTATGTGGTGCTGGCGCGGCAGGTGCCGTTGGAGCAGTGGGAGCGGATCGAGACGGCGATGCGGGATCTGGATCTGGGTGTGGACGTGACCCGGCTGGGGGTGCGGGAGCGTCGGATGATCCAGCAGGTGCGACGCTACGGTGTGTTCACCGATCCGTTTGAGGATCCGGTGCGCTGGTATCCGAACGGCCCGTTGGCGGCCCATGTGCTGGGGTATACGCGGGTTTGGGACCGGGAGGAGGATGGGCGCGGAGTTCGGGAGCGTCGGGGTGCGGATGGGATCGAGCTGACATTGGACGGGGAACTGGCCGGGGTTCGGGGCTGGCGGGTGACGGAGACGGACGGGCGACGGCGGGAGGTGGTACGGTTGCGGGATCAGGATGTGGCTCCCCGGGATGGTTGGAACGTGGTGCTGACGTTGGATGCGGTGGTGCAGGACATTCTGGAGAGGGCGTTGGCGGAGGCGATGGAGCGGCATCAGCCCAGGAACATCACCGGGTTGGTGTTGCGGCCCCGGACGGGGGCGATCCTGGCGTGGGCGGTGTTGCCGAATTTTGATCCGAACCGGTTGGATGCGGCGCCGCTGGAGGCGCGGAGGAACGTGATGATCACGGACATCATGGAGCCGGGATCGACGTTCAAGGTGGTTGTGGTGGGCGGGGCGTTGAATGACGAAGTGGTGACCTTGGAGGATGTGTTTGATTGCGAGCGGGGCCGGTTTTTTTACGCGGGCCGGATTTTGCATGACCCTCATCCGTATGACCGGCTGACGGTGCGGGAGATCGTGGCCAAGTCGTCCAACATAGGTGCGGCGAAGATCGGGATGCGGCTGGGCGAGGCGCGTTTGTATGAGTACATCCGGGCGTTTGGGTTTGGGTCGCTGACGGGTGTGCCGTTACCGGGAGAGGTGCCCGGGACCGTGCCGGCGGTGAAGAACTGGTACAAAATTTCGATTGCACAAATCCCGATGGGGCACGGGGTGGCGGTGACGCGGTTGCAGATGGCGATGGCGATGGCGGCGGTGGCGAACGGGGGTGTGTTGATGGCGCCGAAGCTGGTGGAACGGTTGGAGGACGGGCGTGGAGGTGTGGTGGCTGCGTATGCGCCGGTGGCGGTGCGACGGGTATTGCGGGAGGAGGCGGCCCGGGCGCTGGTCGAGGCTCTGAAGACGGTTCCCACCCGGGAGGGGACGGCCCGGGCGGCGGCGGTGCCGGGTTACACGGTGGCGGGCAAGACGGGCACGGCACAGAAGGCCGAGCCGGGTCGTGGTTATGTGCCGGGGAAATATGTGTCGTCGTTTATTGGTTTTCTGCCGGCGGATCGGCCGGAGGTGTTGATTGCGATCACGCTGGACGAGCCGCAGCGGGGGTATTACGGGGGGCAGGTGGCGGCTCCGGTGTTTCGGCAGGTGGCCGAGCGGGTGATGCAGTATCTGGGGGTACCGCCGGATCGGCCGGAGGAGGCCGGGTCGGCTCTGGCGGCGGCCGGGGCGAAGGGGACCGCCCCGGTCCGTTCGGATCGGGATCAGTCTCGCGATGTGAACTGAGGGTTGGCGTATGAGGGTGCGTCCATCGCATCGGTTGTACATGGTGGCAGCCGGCAAGGATCGGGCCGGAAAGGAAGAGCAGGGGCTCAGTCGGGATCGTGCCCGTCACGTCGGAGCGGGTGCGGCCGACGGGGCCGGGTCGAGGGAAAGCGCGAAGGCAGCGCTTGAGCGTGTGGAGTTGTGGCCGTTGGCGACGGCGTTGCGGGAGGCGGAGGTCCGATGACGCAGGCTGAACTGGCGGGGCGGGGCTTGAGGCTGGCGCCGAATTCGCGCTCGTGCGAGGGGTTGCGCATGGAAGCAGAGGCGGGCTGGACGCTGGGATTTGTACGGGATGCAGCCGGGGCACGGTTGTTGCGGGGTGATCCCGGGTTGCGGGTGGCCGGGGTGTGCACGGATTCGCGTCAGGTCCGGCAGGGGGATTTGTTCGTGGCGTTGCGGGGGCCGCGGTTTGACGGGCATGAGTTTGTTTCGGCGGCGGTGGACGGGGGTGCGGTGGCGGTCCTGGTGGAGGCGGGGCGTGGTGGGGAGGTGCCTGCGGGGTGTGCGGTACTGGAGGTGGAGGACACGCGGGCGGCTTTGGCGCGCTGGGCGGTGGTGCATCGGGCGGGGTTTGGCGGGCGTGTGATTGCGGTGGCGGGTTCGAATGGCAAGACGAGTACGAAGGAACTGTTGGGGTCGGTGTTGGGTCGGGGTGGGCCGGTGGTGGCGAGCGCGGCAAGTTTCAACAATGAGCTGGGTGTGCCGTTGACGCTGTTGCGACTGGGGGGGCGGCATTGGGCGGCTGTGGTGGAGGTGGGGACGAACCATCCCGGGGAGCTAGGTCGGTTGCTGTCGTGGGTGCAACCGGACTGCGGCGTATTGACCGGGGTGGGTCGGGAGCATTTGGAGTTTTTCGGGGATCTGGCGGGTGTGGCGGCGGAGGAGGGGACGCTGGCGGAGGTGCTTCCGGCGGGGGGTGTGTTGGTGTTGTCCGGTGACGATACGTGGGCCGGGGCGATTGCGGCGCGGACGAGGGCGCGCGTGGTTCGGGTGGGTTTTGAGGAGGGGAATGACTGGCGTGCGCGGGAGGTGCGGCTGGACTGGCGGGGCACGCGATTTTGGGTGGAGGGACCGGAGGATGGCTGGAGTGGGGCGTATGAGATCCGGTTGTTGGGTCGGCATCAGGTGAGGAATGCGTTGCTGGCGGTGGCACTGGCGCGGGAGCTGGGTTTGGGGGTGGAGCAGGTGCGTGCGGGGCTGGCCGGCTGCCGACCGGCGCCGCATCGGATGGAGAGTTTCGAGGCGGGCGGTGTGCGTGTGTTGGATGACGCGTACAATGCGAATCCGGACTCGATGCGGGCGGCGTTGGAGACGTTTTGTGCGCTGCCGTGTGCGGGGCGGCGGGTGGCGGTGTTGGGGGAGATGGCGGAGCTGGGGTCCGCGAGCGAGCGCGCGCATGCGGAGGCGGGTCGTTGGGCTGCGGAGCTGGGGGTACAACAGTTGCTTGCGGTGGGTCCGTGGGCCGGGGTGATGGCCGGGGCGGCGCGGGAGGCGGGGCTGACGCGGGTTCTGGTGTTTGGGGGGGTGGAGCCCGTGTGGGGTGCGCTGCGACAGTTGTTGCGACCGGGGGATGCGTTGTTGTTGAAGGCATCGCGTCGGGCGGGTTTGGAGCGGTTGGCGGAGTGGTGGCGGAGTGAGATGGGAGATGCGGCATGATTTATTATCTGGCCGAGTGGTTGAACGGGGCGGTGCAGGGCACGCCGTGGGCGGAGCCCCTTTCGTTTTTGCGGTTGTTCCGGTACATCACGGTGCGGAGCGGCGGGGCGGCGTTGACGGCGCTGGTGTTGAGCTGGTGGTTGGGTCCGCGGGTCATCCGGTGGCTGAAGGAACTGAAGTTTGGTCAGGAATATCGGGACCGGGCGGAGGAGGCTGGGGATTTGCAGGCGCGGGTGTTGAGCAAGCGGGGGACGCCCACGATGGGTGGGTTGTTGCTGGTGCCGGTGATGACGGTGAGCACGTTGTTGTGGGCGATGTGGATTCCGCTGGTTTGTCTGACGCTGTTGTGTGTGCTGGTGTTGTGCGGGCTCGGGTTTTACGACGACTTTGCGAAGATCTCCCGGCAGAGCAGTCAGGGCACCTCGGAGGGGGTGAAACTGCTGGTGCAGACGGTGGTGGGGTTGGGGGTGGGTTTGTATCTCTGGTGGAATCCGGCCACGAGCCGGTTGGTTACGGAGATCATGGTGCCCTTTTACAAGTATCCGGTGCTGACGGGTGCGGGGCTGGTGGGTGTGTTGTTGACGGTGCTGGTGGTGGTGGGGAGTTCGAATGCGGTGAATTTGACGGATGGTCTGGACGGGCTGGCCATTGGATGCACGGTGATCACGGCGTTTGTGTTTCTGGTGTTCACGTATCTGGCGGGCAACGTGCGGACGGCGTCGTATTTGCAGATTACCTACGTGCCGGGGGCGGGGGAGCTGACGGTATTTTGTGCGGCGATGATCGGGGCGGGGCTGGGTTTTTTGTGGTACAACTGTCATCCGGCGCAGGTGTTCATGGGGGACACGGGTTCGCTGGCGCTGGGAGGCGGTTTGGGTGTGGTGGCGGTGTTGGTGCATCAGCCGTTCGTGCTGGTGATTGCGGGTGGAGTGTTTGTGTTGGAGGCGTTGTCGGTGCTGCTGCAGCGGGGGTATTTCCGGTACACGCGGCGGCGGACGGGCACGGGCCGACGGTTGTTTTTGATGGCGCCGTTGCATCATCACTTCGAGAAGCGGGGCTGGTACGAGAGCCAGGTGGTGACGCGGTTTTACATTTTGGGTGTGTTGTTTGCGGTGCTGGCGCTGGCGACGTTGAAGATTCGATGAATCCGCGGGTTGACTTGTGCGGTGCGGCGGGTGTGCGGCCGGGGCTGCGGCCGAAGGGCGCGGCGTCATGGTGGCGGGTTGTCGCTTGCGCCGGTGAGGAGCGGGTGTTAGAAGCAGTCGCGGGAGACCGATGTGGCCCGTCCGTGGACGGGTTGGCGGTTTGGCGCCGGCGGGTCGTGCCGGGTTGGGTTGAGGCCGGCACGGCCGGGCGGCGTGTTCTTTGGGACGGGCGTTGCGGTTGCCGGGAGTGGATCCCGGACCGCGGGTGCTCGAACGTCCGGCTACGTGAGGCGGGCACTTTGCACGGGGACGGTACGGGGGAGCGTGTCCGTGCAAGAAGAGGTACGATCCACCCCTCGATGATTCAGGTTGGGAGAGTTTTGGAGTTATGAGTGCTGACAATCCACTTCTTCCGCAGGGTTCACTGTGGGAACAGAAACAGCAGAGCCGGTCGCGGGTGCGGACGGCGTTTTTCTGTGTCCTGGCGGTGCATGTGCTGGCGATTGGGACGGTGTTGATCGTGCAGGGGTGCAAGCGCGAGGAGCCGCCGCCTGCGACGTATCCGGAGTTGTCGCCGGTGCTTCCGAGTTTTGACACGAACCTGCCGCCGGTGGTTTCGACAGAGACCCCGCCGCCGGTGGTTCAGCCCTCCACCGTGCCGGCGTTGCCCACCGTGCCGCAGCCGACGGTGAGTGCGCCGGCTCCGACGCCGGTGACGCCCTCGCCGATGGTGAGTGCGCCGGCTCCTGCTGCGCCCGCAGCGGGTGGGACGGAGTACACGGTGGTGGCGGGGGACACGTTGTATGGGATTGCGAAGAAGCATGGGGTTTCATTGCGTGCGTTGTTGGATGCGAATCCGGGGGTCGACCCGCGGCGGCTGCGTGTGGGGCAGAAGCTCGTGGTACCGGGCGGGGGCGGGTCCGGCCCGGCGGCCGTGGCTGCGCCGGCCGCGGCCGGCGGGGGCGCGTCGGCGGGTGGCGAGCAGGTGTATGTGGTGCAGTCGGGGGACAACCTGACGAAGATTGCGCGTCGGTTCGGGACGACGGTGCAGGCGTTGCGGGAGGCGAATCAGTTGCGGACCGACCGGATTCGAGTGGGTGACAGGTTGCGGATTCCCGCCGGTGCGACCAGGGCGGAGGCACCGGCGCAGGCGGAACCGCCGCCGTTCATACCGCCGGGGTTGCCTCCCGGCCAGGGACAACCCGGGCAACCGCCTTGGGGCGGCGGCGGGTATTAACGGGATTGGAAACCGGCGGCGGCGGTGATGCGGCGGATCACCGCCGCCCGTGACGAGGGACCGGCGCATGCGCGTGGCGGCCTTGGTGGTGGTGTTTTGCGTTGCCCTGCTGTTGGTGGCGGGGCTGGTGATGCTGTACAGCTCCAGCATGAGCCAGGTGGGATCTTACTACCTGGTGCGGCAATTGTGCTGGTGCGGGGCGGGTTTGTTGTTGGGCGGGTTTTTGGCGGGCGTGGATTATTTGCGGTGGCGGCGGTGGGTGTGGGTGCTGTACGGGTTGGTGGTTTTGTTGCTGGTGTTGGTGTTGGTGCCGGGGGTGGGGTTGAAGATCAACGGGGCGCGGCGCTGGCTGGGGTTGGGTGATTTTCGGTTGCAACCGTCGGAGTTGGCCAAGCCGGTGCTGGTGTTGACGCTGGCGTGGTTTGGGGATCAACGGGCGCGATGTCTGGCGTCGCTGCGCGGGATTTGGAAGCCCGGGTTGTGTGTGGGGTTGGTGGTGGGCCTGGTGTTTTTGGAACCGGACGTGGGGACGGCGGTGATGCTGGCGGTGCTGGCCGGGGTGATGCTGGTGGTGGCGGGGGCACCGTTGCGGTGGGTGATTCCGGCGGGGTTGTGTGGTGCGGTGGCGGCGGGGTTGTACGTGTGGCAGGATCCGGTGCGGGCGCGGCGTTTGGTGGCATGGTGGGCGCTGGAGGAGACGAAATTGGACAGCGGTTTTCAACCCTACCAGGCGATGCTGGCGCTGGGTTCCGGTGGTTGGACCGGTTTGGGGCTGGGCAACGGGCGTCAGAAGCTGGGATTTGTACCGGAACATTACACGGATTTCATCTTTGCCATCATCGGCGAGGAACTGGGCCTGGTGGGGACGCTGGCGGTGGTGGTGCTGTTTATGGCGCTGGTGGGCGTGGGGTTGTGGATTGCGCTGCGGGCCCGTGAACCGTTTGGGATGTTGGTGGCGGCGGGGGTGACGACATGGATTGGTTTGCAGGCGGCGATCAACATGGCGGTGGTGACGAGCTTGCTGCCGAACAAGGGTCTTCCGTTGCCCTTCATCAGTTATGGCGGCTCGAGTCTTTTGGCGGCGTTGGCGGGTGTGGGTTTGTTGTTGAGCGTGGCGCGGCGGGCAGCGCCGCAGGCATCCGCAAGGACATGGCTGCGGCGCAGGCGCAATCCGTTCCTGGAGGAGAAAGAGCCGCTGCCGGAGGCTTTGTAACGGTCATGGCGAGGTGCGCTCAACTGGAAGTGATGGGGACGCGGGAAACGGCGCCGGGGACGAGCCCGGGCAGACTGCGTGTGCCGGCGGGCATGCGTGTGGGGATTGCTTGTGGTGGGACGGGCGGGCACTTGTTTCCCGGGATGGCGGTGGCCGAACTGCTGTTGGAGGCGGGGGCTTGCGTGACGTTGTTTGTGTCGCCGAAGGAGGTGGATCGGCGCGGCGTGCGGGGGTTGCCGGGTGTGGAGGTGGTGACGTTGCCCGTGGCGGCGTGGCAGGCGGGGTCGCGCGTGGCGTGTTTGCTGGGGATGATGGGATCATGGGTTCGGGTGCGGCGGCATTTGAGGGGGGTGGCGGGGTGGGTGGTGCTGGGGATGGGCGGGTTTAGTTCGGTGCCGGTGGTGGCGGCGGCGTGGTGGTTGGGGTGTCCGGTGGTGTTGCATGAGGCGAATGCGGTTCCGGGCCGGGCCAATCGTCGGCTGGCGCGATGGGCGGAGCGGGTGTTGGTGGGGTTTGAGGAGGCGGGTCGGGGCTGGCGGGGCGTGGAGGTGCGGGTGACGGGGACGCCCGTGCGCCGGGAGATTGCGGAATTGGCAGCGTGGGACGCGGGCCGCCGGTTGGAGCGGCGTCGGGAGGTGTTGAGCGAGTTGGGGCTGGATGGGGCGAGGCCGACGGTGCTGGTTGTGGGGGGCAGTCAGGGGGCGCGGGGTTTGAACGAGCGTGTGACGGCGTGTGCCGTGAACTGGCAGGGAACGGGGCGCGGGGTACCGCAGTGGATTCAT
Source organism: Limisphaera ngatamarikiensis (assembly GCF_011044775.1). Taxonomy (NCBI): domain Bacteria; kingdom Pseudomonadati; phylum Verrucomicrobiota; class Verrucomicrobiia; order Limisphaerales; family Limisphaeraceae; genus Limisphaera; species Limisphaera ngatamarikiensis. The sequence continues at coordinate 14,422 of NZ_JAAKYA010000029.1, forward strand.
TTGACAGGTGTGCAGGATGAGGAGCGGATTCGGGGAGTGTACCGGTCGGCGGGGGTCCCTGCGGTGGTGATGGCTTTTTCGGATCGCATGGTGGATTTGCTGGTGGCGGCGGATGCGGTGGTGGCGCGGTCGGGCGCATCGTTTTTGGCGGAGCTGGCGGCGGCGCGCGTGCCCGCGGTGTTGATTCCGTTTCCGGCGGCGGTGGACGATCATCAGTGGCACAATGCGCGGTTGTATGCGGATACGGGGGCGGCGCGGCTGTTGGGCCAGTCGGAGGCCGTACCGGATCGGTTGCGACGGGAGTTGGAGTTGTTGTTGTGGGACGAGCGGGTGCGGTCGGGGATGGTGGAGGCTTTGGGGCGCTGGCATCGGCCGGGAGCTGCAGCGGCCGTGGTGGAGGAACTGGTGGTAGTGGCCGGGCGGAATCGGGGTACGGTGCGGGAGCCCCGGGCGGGCGGAAAGGCGGGCCGGGGTTGAAGGGGGTGCGTGAATGATGAAGGAGCACGAGCCAGAGGTGATGACGGGATCCGGCAACAGCGGCGCGAGCGCCGCGATGGACGCGCTGGTGGAACGGCTGCGGGCCGTGTTGTCCGCGGGGGCGCGCCTGTTGCGGGACGAGCCGATGTCGAAACGCACGACATGGCGTGTGGGAGGGCCCGTGGACGTGTGGGTGGAACCGGCGGACGAGGAGGACCTGGCCCGCGTGGTGCGGGAGTGTCGGGAGGCGCGGGTGCCGGTGCTGGTGGTGGGTCGGGGCTCGAATTTGCTGGTGACTGACTCGGGGTTTCGCGGGGTGGTGGTGGCGTTGCACGGGGAGGGTTGGCAACGGGTGGAGGTGGATGGGACGCGGTTGCGGTGTGGTGCGGGTGCGCGGTTGAAGGTGGTGGCGGGGGTGGCGCGGGACGCGGGTTTGGGCGGGCTCGAGTTCCTGGAGGGGATTCCGGGCAGTGTGGGGGGTGCGTTGCGAATGAACGCCGGGGCGATGGGGCGTTGTGTGTTTGAGGTGGTGGAGAGAGTTCGGTTGATGGACGGTGACGGGTCGGTGAAGGAGGTGGAGGGGAGTCGGCTGCCGGTGCGGTACCGGTCTTGTGACGGGTTGGAGGGTCGGATTGCGCTGGGTGCGGTGTTGCGGGGCGAGCCGGCGTCGAGGGAGGAGATCCAGGCGCGGATGCAGGAGTACAGCCGGCGGCGGTGGGCGACGCAGCCGGCGGCGCCGAGCGCCGGGTGTGTGTTCAAGAATCCGGCCGGGGTTTCGGCGGGTCGGCTGTTGGATGAGCTGGGTTGCAAGGGATGGCGGGAGGGCGGGGCGCGGGTGAGCGAGGTGCATGCGAATTTCATTGTGACGGAGCCGGGGGCGACGGCGGCGGATGTGCTGCGGTTGATCCGGCGTTTGCAGGAGCATGTGAAGCGTGAGCGGGGGCTGACGTTGGAGCCCGAGGTGCGGATTGTTGGCGGGCAGGAGGGTGAGGAAGGATGTTGGATCGCAGGTTGACGATCACGGTGATGGCGGGAGGCCCTTCGGCGGAACGCGAGGTTTCGCTGCGGTCGGGTGCCGGTGTGGCTGCGGCGTTGCGGGCGCGGGGGCATCGGGTGTTTGAGCTGGACCCGGTGGACTCGGGCTGGCGGTTGCCGGAGGGGACGGATGTGGTGTTTCTGGCCCTGCACGGTGCGTATGGGGAGGATGGGACGGTGCAGGCGCAGTTGGAGGAGCTGGGGGTGCCGTACACGGGTTGTGGTCCGGAGGCGAGTCGGGTGGGGTTTGACAAGGTGCTGAGCAAGGAGCGGTTTGTGGCGGCGGGGGTACCGACGGCGCGGTATGTGGTGGTGGACCGGCCGGATGCGTCGTGGCCGGAGGGTTGGGAGCCGCCGGTGATTGTGAAGCCGGCACGGCAGGGGTCGAGCATCGGGTTGCAATGTGTACGTTCGGTGGAGGAATGGTCGGGGGCGTTGGCGGAGGCATGGCGGTATGACACGCGTTTGTTGGTGGAGGAGTGGGTGCAGGGGCGTGAATGCACGGTGGGTTTGCTGGGCGGACAAGTGTTGCCGATCAGCGAGGTGCGGGTGAGGTCGGGTTTGTATGATTACCGGACCAAATACACGCCCGGGGCGGCGGAGTATTTGTGTCCGGCGCCGTGGGATGAGGAGACGGCGGAACGGATTCGATGGGCGGCACGGAGGGCATTTGAGGCGATTGGCGGCCGTGATTACGGGCGGGTGGATTTGATTGTGCGACCGGACGGTACGCCGGTGGTGCTGGAGGTCAACACGTTGCCGGGGATGACGCCGACGAGTGCGTTACCGCGTGCGGCGCGTGCGGCGGGTTTGTCGTACGAGGATTTGTGCGAGTGCATGGTGGAGCTGGCGTGGCGGCGACGGGGTGAGGGTGTGCGGAGTGCAAGCCGAATGGGGGAGGGCATGCCATGATGTGGGGCTGGCGAAAAAGGTTTGTGAACCGGCGCCGCGGTCGGGAACGGCTGTTGGAGGTGCGGATGCGGGCCGAAGCCGCGCGTGCGGCGCGGGTGCGTTTGTGGGGGGGCGTGGTGGCCGGCGTGTTGGGTGTGGGGCTGGTGGGTTTTGCCCTGTGGCGCGGGGGTATTTGGTTGCAGGAACGGTTGTTGTACGAGAACCCGCGGTTTCAGATCCGGCGGGTGGAGGTGGTGTCGGATGGTGTGCTGAGTCATGAATCGTTGCGCCGGTGGGCGGGGGTGCGTTCGGGGATGAACCTTTTGGCGGTGGACCTGGCGCAGGTGAAGCGGAGTTTGGAGATGGTGCCGTACGTGGCGTGGGCGTCGGTGGAGCGGGTGTTACCGGATACGCTTCGGATTCAGGTTCGGGAGCGCCGTCCGGTGGCGGTGATTCAGGTTCCGCTGCCGTTGCCGGGGGGCGGGGTGGATTTTGTGGAGTACGGGTTGGACGAGACGGGGGTGGTGTTGCCGCCGTTGGATCCCCGGTTGACGGACGGGGGAGTGACCGGTTGGTTGAACGGGCTGCCGTTGCTGCGTGGTGCGGAGTACCAGGAGCTGCAGCCGGGTCGGCGGATGGAGAGCGGTCGTGCGCAGGCGGCGTTGCAATGGTTGCGTGCGTTTGCGCGTTCGCCGATGGCGGGTCTGGTGGAGGTGCGGGAGGTGTCGGTGGCGAACGGGGACGTGCTGGAGGTGACGACAGCGGAGGGGAGCCGGATTACGTTCGGGTTGAGCGGTTTTGAGCGTCAGTTGTTGCGGTGGCGCGAGATTTACGAGGCGGGTTTGCGGCAGGACCGGTGGATTGAGACGCTGGACCTTGCCGTGGGGAACAACATCCCGGTGCAGTGGCGCCCGATGGAAACCCAGGGAGAACCGGCCCGGGACGGCGGCCGGTCCGGAGGTGGAAGGAAACATGTTTGATACGACGAACATCGTGGTGGGATTGGAGGTTGGCACTTCCAAGGTTTGCGCGGTGGTGGGCGAGCTGGGGGAGGATGGGGATTTGAGCATTCTGGGGTTGGGCCAGAGCAGGTCCAGTGGGGTGCGCAAGGGGGAGATTGTGGACATGGAGCAGGCGGAGCTGGACATCCGCCGTGCGCTCCAGGAGGCCGAGCAGATGGCCAACGTGGAGGTGCGGAGCGTGTATCTGGCCGTGACCGGCGGGCACATCCGCGGGTTCAACAACTGTGGGATCCACCCGGTGCAGGATCCGGAGCAGGGGGTGACGGAGGAGGATGTGCTGGAGGTGATGCGGAATGCGCGGTCGGTCAACGTGCCGGCGCATGAGGAGGTGATTCACACGGTCCGCCAACATTTCCAGGTGGACGGTCACGGTGAGGTGCGGGAGCCGGTGGGGATGTTGGGGCGGCGGCTGGAGGTGTCGGTGCATGTGATTGCCGGCCAGATTGACCGGCTGAGGAATTCGATCCGGGCGGTGCGGTCGGTGCATGTGAACGTGGAGGAGATTGTATTCAGCGGGCTGGCCTCGGCACTGGCGGTGTTGAGTGCGGAGGAGAAACAGGAGGGTGCTTTGGTGATCGACATGGGAGGGGGTACGACCGATTACGTGGTGTTTGCGGGCGGGATTTTGCGGCATGCCGGTGTGTTGGCGGTGGGGGGTGACCATGTGACCAACGACCTGGCGTGTGCGTTGAAGGTGTCGCAGAGCCGGGCCGAGCAGCTCAAGGTGGATTACGGGGCGGCGTTTGTGGAGGATCGGATTCGCGGGCAGACCCTGGATTTGACGAACTACCTCGGGATGCCGCTGCGGACCATCAGCCTGGAGACGCTGCGGCGTGTGATGCACCTGCGGTTGGAGGAGACGTTTGAGCTGGTGCGCCAACAGGTGACGGCGGCCGGGTTGTATGATTCGTTGGGGGCGGGTGTGGTGTTGTGCGGGGGGTGTGCGCGGATTCCGCAGGTGACGGCGCTGGCGGAGCAGGTGTTTGACCTCCCGGTGAGCATCGGGCGCACCCAGGGGGTGAGCGGACTGAAGTCGGCTCTGGACCAGCCGGAGTTTGCCACGGGGATCGGGTTGTTGCGCTTTGCGCAGCAGCATCGGGTGCGGCCGGTGAGACGCAGCCTGATGCGCGGGTTGGCGGACCGGCTCAAGTTCTTCATCCATCGTGGTTAGATCTTTGGGGGAGGAGCCATGGAAAGGGATCTGGTGACGGGCGATGCGGGAGCTGGAGCCATGCCGGCGCAGGTGGACGTGGTGCGTTTGTGTGGTGTGGGGACGGCCGGGGGACGGCTGCTGACCGGCTGGAGCGAGCGCAACGGGTGCGGTCGGGCGGGCACCTGGGTATTGGCGCCGTGGGATGAGGTCGCCGGAGTCGGCTTGCCCGGGGTGGCGTGTTTGCAGGTGCGGGGTTCGTGGAAGGCCGGCCGGGGCGCCGCGGGGGATCCCGACCGGGCCCGGGCGGTGGCTGAGGAGGAGTTTGGTCGGTTGGTGGATGTGTGTCGGGGTGCGGAGTGGGTCTTGTTGGTGGCGGGTTTGGGCGGGGGAGCGGGTAGCGGGATTACACCGGTACTGGCGAGGGCGGCGCATGAGGCGGGTGCCCGGGCGCTGGGGGTGGTGGTGACGCCCTTTTCCTGGGAGGGAGCGGTGCGTCAACGACAGGCGCAGGCTGCCCTGGAGGAGTTGCGGGATGTATGTGACGGGCTGGTTTGTCTGCCGAATCAGAAGTTTCTGCCCTTGCTGCCACCTCGGACCCCGCTGATGGAGGTGTACCGGGAGGTCAACCGGGTGTTGGTCCTGGGGCTGGAGGCGTTTTGGGAGGCGCTGACCCAACGGGGTTTGATACCGGTGCCGCTGGAACATTTGTGTGCGCTGTTGCGGGGGCGGCATGCAGAGAGTGTGTGGGTGACCTCGGAAGCAGCGGGCGAAGAGCGCCTGGCGCAGGTAACGGCACAGCTGAGGGAGCATCCGGTTTTGGAGGGCGGTCATGCGATGTTGGCGGCGACGTCGGTGCTGGTTTATGTGACGGCGGGGCCGGATCTGGCCGCCTCGGAGGCGGAGGAGTTGATTCGATGGGTTCAGGAGAGGGCGCCGCGGGCGGAGGTTGTGGTCGGGGCCGGGCTTCGGGAGGAATGGTCGGGGCGGATCCGGGTCATGCTGCTTGTGACGCGTCGTGGGCAGGGTCGGTGCGAGACTGGCCGGTTCGGGCACTCGGGCTTGGCGGGATCGACCCGGGCGGGTCAGGAAGGGGATGGTAACGGTTCGGCCGACGGAGTGCCGGCGCCGGAGGCTGCGGCGCAGGGACCGGTGCAGGTCGGGGCCGGCGGCGGGGTGGGAGCAGGTGGGGCGAAGGGCTCGCCGCGCGGGGCGGCGCGGTATCAACAGGGAACGCTGCCGTTGGAGGTCCCGCGGGGCGGCCGGTTTGAAAAGACGCCGCCGAACATTTTTGGGGGCGAGGATTTGGACGTCCCGACGTACCTGAGACGCGGGATCACGCTGGAATAGGGACGGTGATACCCGTCCCGGGGTCGGGAGGGCTGCGGACCCGGCTGTTGGGCCGGGGTCGGGGCGGCGGCAGTGCTTGTGGGAAATCCGGGGTCAACCGCCCAGGAGCAGGCTTACCCAACGCACCAGAACACGCTCGAACTCGATGAAGCGCCCTTGCTGCAGCCAGACGAGCAGGAACTTGCCGATGCCGGTGGCCAGTGCGAGTACCAGGCTGCCGATGAGGTAGACTCCGAACGCCTGGGGGGGATCGGGCATCATGATCCGCGGCACACCGTGGTAAAGGACCGCCACGGTGAGGGCGATACCGATGGCATACGTGAACCAGGGACTGACCGCCGGCCACGCATCCAGGATCCGGACCGTCCAGTACGGGCCCAGACCGTAGGCCACGACCGTGAAGGCCTGGTGGTACGTGTGCTGGCCGTGGAAGGTCTCACCCAGGCTCTTGAACATCTTGGCCCCGAAAAAGAGCACGGCGACGTGCACCAGGATCTGGGCGACTTCCATCACCACCACCTCGGGCACGGTCATCAACTTGAGCCGGGGCGGCTCACCACGCCATTCACCCCAGTAGTGCATGCCCAGACCTTCGATGACCGAGGTCAGGAGCAGCAGCGGCATGACGTACAACCAAAACACACGGGCGATACTGCGTTGTTTGGTTGCAATTTCGTCCCAGCTCCTCTCCGGCTCCAAGACCAGCAACAAAGCTCGAATCATGACCGCCCAGAGATACTGGTGCAGGCAGGGTCTGACAATGCGGTTCTTCGGCGGTTGGCCCGTGTGCGGGGCTGCCGGGGATCGGGGGCAGCCCGAGACCGCGGCAGGGCGGTGGTCCCGGAGGTTCGGCTCACTCCGGGGCACGGAGGGAGGCGATCAGGTCGAGCTTCCGCACACGCTGCAGGACGACGACGGCGGAGCCCAGAGCGGCGAGGGCGACGACGGCCGCGGCGAAACTGAAGTTGTGCAGGGTCAGCACCGCCGGCAGGCGGACGGTTTCGGTGTTGATGGCTTCCACCAGCGCAGTGGCGAGCAGGCCGCCCAGAAGCAGTCCTCCGGGCACGGCCAGCAGGGTGAGGACGGCCAGTTCGATGAGCAGCACGGTGGCGACCTCGGTTTCGGTGAAACCGAGGACCCGCAACGTGGCCAATTCACGGGCGCGTTCGGCCAGGGTGATGCGGGCGTTGTTGTACACCACGCCGAAGGCGACCACCACGGCAAAGGCCAGGTACATGCGCTGGATGACGTTGATGCTGGTGGCGGTGGTTTGACGAAAGTTCTCGCGGAGGGAGTTCTTGATGCTGACCCAACCGACCTGGGGAATGTCCTTGAGGGCACGGAGGAACTCGCGGCGTGCGGCCGGGTCCACGGTGAAACTGGCGCCATTGACCACGTCTCCTTCACCCAGCAGCCGGTTCAGCGTACTGATTTCCATGTGGGCGGCCATGCCGGTGAGGTCTTCGGAGACCGCCAGCAGGGGCACGAGACAGACCGTACGGCGGCCCTCGAGGAATTCGATCTCGAGCAGGTCGCCCGGGCGGGCCCCGAGGACCTCGGCCAGTTTGGCCGAGGTGATCACGCCGCCGGGCAGGAGCGGGAGTTGGCGCCAGTTGCGGTCGATGATGCGGCTGTGGAGGGCGCCGGCCGGTGTGCCGGTGACGGCCAGTTGCCGGCTTCGGGGACCGAATCGGATTCGTGCCGGAACGGATCGGATGGGTTCCATGGCCAGCACGCCGGGCAACCGTCGCAACGCGTGGAGGGCGGTGGCGCCGCGCGGGTCCACAAGGCCCACGTTCAGGTCCTGACGTTGCACGGTGTCCCATTGGAAACCGAGCAGGAGATTGACGCTGTCGCGAAAACAGTTGGGGACGATGAGCAGTGCGGTGGCCAGGACCAGGCCGGCCACGGTGAAGAAGGCCTGAGCGGGGTGACGTTCCAGGTTTCGCAGTGCCATGCGTGTGGCGGGGGTGAGCCAGCGACCGATGCCGAGTCGTTCCGGCAGAGCGGGTCGGTATTGGGCGGGTGGTTCCGGGCGCATGGCTTCGGCGGGGGCCAGGCGCAGGACCCTGCGGATGGCGACGGCGACGCCGGCCCCCGCGGCCAGTGTCCCCACGCTTACAGCCACGCCCACAGCGGCGAGGTCCAGGTGGAATTGCAGCTCGGGAAAACGGAAGAACATGTGGTAGAGCCGCACCATGCGATGGCCGAGGAGGATGCCGAGGGGGGTGCCGAGGGTGGTGGCGAGGACGGCGATGACCGCGCCGAACTTCAGGTAGTGAAGCGCGATGCGGCCGTCGGAGAATCCGAAGGCCTTGAGAACCGCGAGTTGTTCGCGCTGGAGGGTCAGCAGGCGCATCAGCACGGCATGGGTCATGAAGGCGGCGACACCGAGGAAGAACGTGGGAAAGCCGATGGAGATGATGCGGAGGATGAAGATCTCGTCGGAGACCCGGACGTGGGAGGGGTGATCGGTGCGGGTGAAGGCGCCGCGGCCTCCGTAGGGTTGCAGGAACCGATCCAACGCGGCGCAGACGGCCGGGGCGGAGGCGCCGGGGGCGAGGGTCAAGGCCAGGGTGTTGAAGGCGCCCTCCATGTCACTGGCTGCTGCCAGTTCGCTTTCCCACATCCAGAAGGTGCCGTAGGTGCGGTTGTCCGGGAGTGACACGCCGGGGCGGGCCTCAAAAATGATTTCGGGTGAGAGGACGAGTCCGGCGATCCGGAAGACCTGGCGGCGGCCGTTGAGCAGCAGGGTGATGGGATCACCGGGGCGCAATCCATTGGCTTCGGCGAAGGCCTGGCTGACGAGCAGTTCATGGTGGCGACCCGGCTCGAGAAACCGGCCGCGGTGCAGGTGCAGCCGATTCAGCTCCAGCGGTGCGTGGTCCGGCAGGGACCGAACCAGGCCGCTGGCGGGTTCGTCGAGGTGCGGGAGATCCACCGTGACCTGGAGGGCGACTCCTGGCTGCACCGTTGCCACGCCGGGGAGGGAACGGATGCGATCCAGCAGGGCCCGCGGAGCGCGCTTGAGGGTGACGAACACGTCGGCGAAGCGATGGGTGCGGTAGTAATCCTGGCGGGTGCGTTCGAGGGAGTAGATGAGGCTGCGGGTCATGATCAACATGGCCAGGCCGCAGGCCATGACGAGGGCCACGGCCAGGGTTTGGCCTTTCATGCGGCGCAGATCCCGCAACAGTTTGACATCGAGAAGGGTCATGACAACCGATCCGGGTCAGGGTTGGCGGAGCGGCGGGATGGGAACGCCCGGTGGATGCTGTTTTTGTGCGGGGTCATGTCACCACTGGAGTTCGGCCGGTGGCACGCGGCGGGGGTTGCGGCGCTGGTGATGGATGCGGCCGTCCATGAGGTGGATGACGCGGTCTGCCATGTCCGCGATGACCGCGTTGTGGGTGATGACGACGGTCAATGTCCCGAGCTGGCGGTTGACACGTTCGATGGCTTCCAGCACGGCCACGCCGGTGCGGACATCGAGGGCGCCGGTGGGCTCGTCGCAGAGCAACACGGCCGGGCGCTTGACGATGGCCCGTGCGATGGCCACCCGTTGTTGTTCGCCCCCGGACAGTTGTGCGGGAAAGTGGTGGAGACGCGCGCCCAGTTGGACCATGCGCAGAGCTTCTCGCGGGTCCATGGGATCCGGTACCAGTTCCGTGATGAGGGCCACGTTTTCGAGGGCGGTGAGGCTGGGCATGAGGTTGTAGAACTGGAAGACAAAACCCACGGCCTCGCGCCGGTACCGGGTGCGTTCGGCGTCGGAAGCTGCCGCCAGGTCCAGGTCGCGGAACCTGACGGAGCCCCGGGTGGGGACGTCCAGACCGCCGAGCTGGTTGAGGAGTGTGGTCTTGCCGCTGCCGGAGGGCCCGAGCAGGACCACGAATTCGCCCGGGTAAAGGTCCAGGTCCACGCCGTCGAGGGCGCTGACAGCCGCGGGGCCGCTGCCATAGATTTTGGTCAGCCCCCGGACTTGGATAAGGGGTTTGGCGTTTTCCGGCGGATCGGGCCGGACTGTTTCCGATTTCACGGGCCGAAGTCTGGCAATGGGATCGTTCCGGGGCAACGGGCAAGCCGAACGGTTCGACGGGCCTTCGGGTGTCCCGGGCATCGGCTGGAGGTGGGATCGGTGCGGGCGTTTGACCGGAGATGCCGTGGGTGCGAGGGATCGGGACTGGGGGAAACAACAGCTCAATGGATGGCCACGGGGCGGATGCCGGTCGGCTGTGGCGGCGTGGCAGGGAAATGGGGGTTGGGTGGGGTTGATGGAGCCGGTGCTGCGGATTTGGGGATGGCTGTGGGGGCTCGCACGCCGGTGGTGAGTGGGGGAGCGGCCCGTTGGCGCCGGTACTCGGAGGGGCGCCACCCGATCCATCGGGTGAAGGCGTTGGAGAAGACGAACGGGTTGTGGTAACCGACCTGGCGGGCGACGGCTTCCACGGTCAGTTCGGTTGTGGCCAGCAGCTCGGCGGCGCGCCGCATGCGGAGGTAGGTGACCTGGTGCATGGGGCTGCGGCCCAGCTGGCGATGGCAGAGACGGCGCAGGTGTTCGCGGCTGTAACCCGCCTCCTGTGCCAGTTTTTCGAGTGTCCACGGCTCGGCCAGGCGCGATTCCACGCGTTCCCAAAGGACACGAAGCTGGTCCGGCTGATCGCAGGGCCGTGCGAAGCGCAGCACGTAGGTGTGGATGAGCTGGCTCCACGCCATCATCAGGCTCGGTTGGGCCGGCCCGCTGCATTCGTGGAGCAGTCCGAGGATGGCGGCGTGAAGGGGCCCGGGGTCGTAGGGTGCCATGACCGGCGAGGCTGCATTACCCAGGGGGCGCTGGTCGCGCGGCCACTGATAGCAGACCCAGCAGAATTCCCAATGGGTGCCGGGGATGGCTTCAAATGCGTTGAGGGTGTGTGCGGGCAGGAGACACGCCCGCCCGGCGTGACAGACCCGCCAGCGCCCGTCGATCAGCACGCGGCCCTTGCCGCCCGTGCAGGCGAGGAAGTAGGTCGTGGTCTGGCGGGTGCGCACGATTTTCATGGGTGCGGCGGTTTGTTGGATGCCGGTATGGATGATATTGAACGTGTTTAGGGCGGGACAAACCGGGAAAGCCTCGATCCATGGACGTAGCTCGACCGCTGCTGCCCGGACGCTAATCAAGTGCGTGTGCGGGCCGAGGATTGTGACGTCCGACCGCGGTAACGGTTGCGTGCCCATGACGACACCGTTGATAACTTATTGCATTTCGGAGAGGGAGCAAACCTTATCCATTGCGCGGGGCGCGTGCCGGCGGATAACGACTTCGTGGCTTGGGGTGGCCGGCCGTGCTTGCGTGGGGCCGGTAGGTTCGCGGCGCGTGGCCCCATGGGATCAGTGGTTGGGCACTGCTGGGACGGTGGGGTTTCAGAAGGCGGCACCCAGCTCAGCCGGGAGGAATTCGGGCTTTGAGTTGTTGGAGTCGTTGACGTTGGGCAGGGGTCAGGGGCCGGCTTTCCAATTCGGTGGAGGCCCGGCGTGCCGTTTCAAATTCACGCCGCTGGACCAGGTTTTCGAGATAGTCGAGCATGCGTTGGGCAGTGACGATGTCGGCTTCATTGGTGGCTTGCGCGGCAGTTTCGGTTTCGGTGGGCGGCGCGGGGGCGGCGGGCGGGGCGGAGGAGGGCTCGCGGGTACACGCGTAAAGAGCGATGGTGGCTGCTCCCAGGAGAAGGAATGAGTTCAGGGCTCCGGGGCCGCGGGGGGTGTGGGATCGATGTGGGTGTGGCGCAGGTTGCATTCGGGGATTACCACCAGAACACGGGGGAGCCTCCGCCGACGGTGCGTGGAGTCATGGTTTCCCATTTTCGCCACTGGACATGGCCGTCCATCATGCCGGTGTATCCGCCATGGGGAACGTTGCCGCGGAGGTGGGCGGATCGATGAGGTTTGAAGTAGCCGCCCTGAATGCGGGTCCAGTTGTAGGTGTGGCGGAGGTTGGGGCTCATCTGGCCCGGGGCAGAGATGGTGACGTCGGCCACCAGGACACGCTGGGCGGGACCTTCCGTGAGGGTTGTGTTAAAGCCGACCTGGATGGTGGCTGATCGGATCAGGTCGCGGTTCCAGTTGGTCGGGGCCAACGTGACGGTGTTTGGGAAGGTCATGCAATAGCCCAGCACGCGGTAGGTGCCGGCGTAGTTCCACAGATTCCAAAAGTCGGTGCTGTCGAAGTGCGGTTTGAGTCCCGGACAGTACCAGATCTGCCAGCTTCTACCGGCCTGTTCCATGGCGGTACCCACGGCGGTGGGCATGTCCCAGGCCCAGAAACCGACGTTGGCGTTGTCGGGCAACCGTTCGTTGTTTTCGCCGGCGTAGATGTAGAGGGCGGTGAGCATCTGCCTGATGTGATTGATGCAACTGGCGCGAACAGCGCGTTCTTTGGCCCTGCCCAGGGCGGGCAGGAGCATGGCCGCCAGGATGGCGATGATGGCAATGACGACCAGCAGTTCGATCAGGGTGAAGGCACGGGCGAAGAGGCGCCGCCTGTCATGTGGGATCTGTGATGCAGCGGAGCGGGGCATGAAGATTCGGGGGAGCTGTGTGGGGCGCGCCGGCGACCGGGTGATCCGCCCGGGGAGGCCGGGGGATTCCCTGTCGGCCGCCGGCGGCCGATTCCCGAGCAGGCAGGAAACCGACCTGAATTGGAATGTTTCCGAACCCTTGCACATGACGGATTCACTGACGCAATCGGAAATACTGCTGCGAACCGGTGAGAGGCACCGTGTACGGGCTGCTGGCACCGGGGACGTCGGTGTATGGACCGGTGACGGCTGGGGCCGACTGGAGGACGCCCCGGGCGTCGCTCCAGCTCAGGATGAGCTGGTTACCCTGGCGTGTGGCCGTCAGGACCAACGGGGCGGCCAGGGGAGCCACCGCGGTGGGACCATCGGGGCCGGCGGCGGTGTTGGCGGCGATTTGCGTGGGCGACAGTGCGCCGTGGTAGATGCGGAACTCATCGATTTGCGCCAGCGCGTAGGCATCGGCGGAGAAGAGGGACCGGCCGATGAAGTTCCACGCGTTGGTGATGGCGGACAGGTCGGCGGTGATGGCCTGGCGCACGACCTCGGCACCGTCGAGGTACAGGGCGAGGTAACGATCGCCTGCGGCGGGATCGGTTTGGAAGACGCAGACGATGTGGCGCAGGATGCCGTCGTTGAGGTCGCCCTGAGGTGCGCCGGTGCTGGAGGTGACCCCCACTTCGGCTCCGGGCGGGTTGATGGCGATACGGTAACTGGCTCCGCCCGTCCGCGGTGCGAAGAAGATGTAATCCACGCCGCCCGGCCTGGCGGCGGCACTGAAGGTGCCGAAGTCAAACAGCCGGGTCCAGTTGCCGGAGGGCAGGAACTGGGCCCAGGCTTCCACGGTGATGGACGCGTAACCGTCCAGGAGGAATCGCGGCAGCTCCAGATAGGTGTTACGTTCGCCGGTCAGATAGACCAGGCGATTTTCCACGATTTGAGTGTTACCGTGTGGGATGGCATGGGCAGCGCCCACGCTGTCTTGATAATCCCCGTTGAAGCTGTAGCGGTGCATGAGGGCGGTTTGTTTCGGTACCACCACGACCTGCCGGCTGACCGAGGCGCCGCCATAAGAGGCGGTGAGGGTGGCCACGCCGGGGGCCACGGCCACCACACGGCCGTCGGCCCAGGTCTCAAGCACGCCGGGGGCACTGGACTGCAGGGTGGCCATACCGGTGAGGTTGATGTTGGAGGCGTTGGCGGCGTCGCCATGGACGGTGGGGCGCCTGCGGGTGCCCTGGATCATGACAGCGGGTGCCTCCAGTCGCAATGAGCTGAATGGACCGGGGTCGAGCTGCGGCTGATCCGGCCCGGCGGCGAGGCTGGTCCGGATCTGGGCAGGGCTGAGGGCGCCCTTGTAGATGCGGAACTCGTCGAGTGCTCCAATGAACAACAAGGGCTCGGTGGTGGCAAGTGATTTGCCGATGTAGGCGGTGGGACTGGTGACATTCCAGAGGGGCGCGGCCGCCGCCACGGTTTGCACGAGTTCGCCGTCCAGGTAGAGGGACATTTGCTGGCGGGCTCCATCGTACACCGCCACCACGTGTTTGTGACCTGACAGCAGGGCGTTCCAGCCGACGGCAAGGGTGCGTCCGCCCACCAGGGTACCGCTGTTGATGGCCGGGCCGTTGATGGCGACCTGGGTTACAGGGGCGGCGGCGTCCGCGTCGCGGAGGGCCAGGCGGACGAAGTTGGCCGCGCTGCCGTTGGGCAGGGTTTCGCCAAAGCTGTAGAGGTAGAGCGGGCCGCCCAGGCCGGCGTAGTTGGATGCGTAGAACCAGGCTTCGATGGTGAGCGAGTGATAGTTGCTGATAATGCCGGGCGGCAGTTGGAGGGAGTTGGCACCGTCAAAGACGGCGGTGCCGTTGAAGATGATACCGCCTTCGGGGTTGACGGCGTTGGCGTTACCGACCGAGTCGCGGGCATCGCTGGTGAAGCTGTAGCGGTGGGTCAGGACCGGGGGTGCGGGCGGCACCACGGTCACGGTGAGGCTTGTGGTCCGACCACCGAAGGAGCCGGCGATTTCGGCCGAACCGACACCCACGGCGGTGACCACTCCGGCCGGCGTGACGGTGACCACGTTGGGGTCGCTGGAAGAGAAGGTGGCTCCGGCGGCGGTGACATTGACTCCGGTGATGTTGGCGAAATGGGCCTGCAGACCGACGCTTTGGACGGAGCCGATTTCCATCTGGGGCAGGGGCAGGAGCAGCTCGATGGACTGCAGGTCGCCCGGGGTTTGCACGATCTGATCGGGACCTGCGGCGGCGTGGATGGCCACCTGGAGGGCGGTGAGTGCGTTGGACCAGATGCGGAACTCGTCGACACGCCCGCCCCAGTACGGGTCGCCGCCGAATTGGGAGCGGCCGATCCAGTTGTTGGTGGTGGAGCCGACGGTGAACGGTGAGTTGGTGAACCCGGTGGCGGAGACGGCCACCGGCACACCGTTCACGTAAAGAACGCCGCGGCGGGTTTCAGCATCGGTGGTGACAACCAGGTGGGTTTTGCGTCCCACCTGGGGGCGGCCGCCCGCCGCGGTGGTCCACGTGAGTTGGTGAGTGCTTTCGCCGGCGCCAGCGTTGTAGGCGAAGCGGGTTTGGGTGGCGCTGACGCCGGGCACGGCCAGGAACATGTACCGAGTGGTGCCGCTTCCGAAGTCGAACACGCGCGCCCAGGTGGCGCTGCCGTCGTCGGTGATCCAAACCTCCCAGGTGATGGCGTTCAGGTTGGTGGTCAGGTCGGGCGGGAGCGCTACATGGGCGCCGCTGGGGTCGGAGGACGGCAGGGTTGGAGCGGGCGGCACCGGGTTCGGCAGGACCAGTTCGCCGTCGGCCACGTAGGCGCCGTTCATGAGGGTGCCGTGGGCGTTTCCGACCGAGTCGCTGGCGTCGGTGGCAAAGGAATACCGGTGCAGGAGGCTGGCCGGCGGTGGACCGACGGCGGTGATGGTTTTGCTGTTGGTGAAGGTCTGGTAGGTGGCGGTGATGGTGGCCACGGCGCCCTCCCGGGCACCGACGCCGCTGACCAGTCCGGCGGCAGTGACGGTGAACACGGTCGGGTCACTGGTTTGGAAGGTGGCCTGTGCGGTGACATTGGCTGTGGACCCGTCGTCGAAGTGAGCCATGACGGTGGCTTGGGCGAAGCCGTTGGTTTGGAGGCGGTCGGGCAGCAGGAGGCTGATGGACTGGAGGGAAGCCGGTGGTTTGGCGGATGCCGTGGGTGCGTTGGCCAGGGTGTAATTGATGGTGGAGCCGCTGCCCGTGTAGGAATAGACCGCCACGTGGTAGACATGGGCTCCGCTGAGGCCGGTGACGACCACGGAGTCACCGGACCCGGCGTACACAACATAGTTGCGGAAGCCGATTTCGGAGCCCGAGCCGAACCGTGCGTCGGCGGTGTATTCGGTCAGGTCGGACGGCTGGGCCATCAGGGGGCCCCCCTCGCGCATGAGGACGAGGGAACCGCTGCTGCCGTTGCCCGGGGTCCAGCGGATCCGGAGCGCGCCCGGACCGGCATCGGTGGTGACGGTGAGGTCGGTGGCTGGTGCGGCTTCGGTTCCGGCATGGATGTTGGGGCCGGTGAGTTTGAAGTTGGAAAAGGCGGCGGTGAGGGTGTTCGCGCTGAACGTGGCGTGGATGAGACCGACCTGAACGGGCAGGCCGTCCATGTCGGGCCGGTCCTGTTGGTCGCGCAGGATCCAGTCCTGGTCGGGCGTGGCCCGTTCGTAGGCGTAGAAGGTGTTGCCGACCCGCTGGAGTCGGAGCCAATAGTGGTTGTTGACTTCGAAGATGGGGCGTCGGACGGCGCCGCTGGTGTCCCCGTTCACTTCATTGCGGAAGTAGTTTGCGATGCCGAACTGGTCGAAGCGGGTCCAGGAGACGTAGTTTTCGGCGGGGCCACCGTCGTTGGGCAGCCGCGCCATGAGACCGGCGGTGTTGAAGGCGGTGGGATCAAACGGCGTGCCGATGAGCACCTCGGCATCGAAGTCACCATAGACCAGCTTGTAGAGGAAGACGCCGTCGGCGTCCTGGAACTCCCAATCGGTGGCGACCGATGTGACCACCAACCGGCCGGCGTCCACGTTGTTGGTCATGGCCACGGTGGAACCGGGTCCCGACGGGCCCGGGCTGGCGTTGGGGATTTGTCCCGCGCCGGTGTAAAGCCCTTCCCAGAAAGTGCCAATGAGGCCCTGGGCCAGATAGTCGTGGGGTGTGTTGAAGTTGTCGCTGAAGGTGCCGGCAAGACCCAGGGGAGCGACGACAAGTCCCAAGCCCAGTACCGCCCTGCTGAAGTGTCGGGTTGTTTTCATGGGAACCGGTTTTGGGTTACGGGTTTGATCCGGTGCGGCGGGTGTCCGGGTGCCCCGGCGGACCTGGCTCGATGCCGCCTGCTGTGGACACGCCAACCGCCAACCTGGAATACACATTCAAAATAGCCGGGCTGGCGGTACTGCCCATGTTGCGGATGCACCCGGACATACGCGAAATGCACCTCGGAGTTTGAGCGATGTGGCTGGTGACGTCCCTACGGGACCGGATTCAGTCAGGGGATCGTTCTTGCAGCCCGGAATCCGATCAGGCATTCGAACGTTGATGAGCAGGAAAACCGATGGGGGATCCATGGCGAGCGGATTCTCGTTTCGCCTTCAGGTGCCTCACACGCTGGTCCTGTTGTTCTGGATCATGGGGTTGGCCTGGGCGGCCACGTGGGTGCTGCCCCAAGGGCGTTTTGAGACGGTGGTGAACGAGCGCGGCCGGCCGATGGTGGTGCCGGGCACCTATCAACCGGTGGCCGAGCCGGTGCGGTTGATGCCCTGGGTATTGTTTACGGTGGTGCCGCGGGCGCTGGCGGATGCGCAGGCGATTATCTTTTTTCTGCTGATTGTGGGCGGAGCGTTGTCGGTGATCCGGGCGACGGGCGCGTTGGACGCCGCGATGCACCGAGTGTTGCGGTCGATGGGGAATCGGCCGCGTGCGTTTGTGGCGGGAGCCACGGTACTGTTTGCGGCCGTGTCGGCCACGCTGGGTTGTTCGACCGAATACATCCCATTGACCGGTTTGCTGGTGGGGCTGTGTGCCGGGATGCGGTTGGACGCTGTGACGGCCTGCGGGGTAATGGTGGGCGGGTATTGCATCGGGTATGGAGCCGCTTTGATGAACCCGTACACGGTGATCGTGGCTCAGGAGATTGCGGGACTGCCCCCGACTTCGGGCCTGGCGTATCGGCTGGCATGGTTCATCCCGTTCGTTGCGGTGGGGGTTGGGGAGGTCTGGCGTCACGTGCGGCAGGCGGGGGGACTGAATCCGGGCAGGTCCGAGGATTGTGTCCGGCCCGCGGACTTGGTCGGCGCGGCGGACGTGCCCGTGTTGACGGTGCGGCATGGGATGGTCCTGGGCATGGTGGGGTTGGTGCTGGTGGCGATGGTGTGGGGGATAACCGTGCGGGGATGGTATCTGGTGGAGTTGGGAGCGCTGTGGTTGGGGGTGGCGGCTGTGGGCGGGTTGGTGGGTGGGTTGGGAATGAACGGAACGGCTCAACGATTTGCGCAGGGGGCGGGTGATCTGGCTTCGGTGGCCTTGATGGTGGGATTTGCTCGTTCGATTGCGTTGCTGATGGAGGAGGGTCAGGTATTACACACGGTGGTGCACGGTTTCTCGCGGCCTCTGGAGGGCCTGCCGCCGGTGGTGGCTGCCGTGGGGATGCTGGGGGTGCAGACGGTGATCAACCTGTTCATCCCGTCGGGCAGCGGGCAGGCGTATGCCACGATGCCGATCATGGCCCCGCTGGCGGATGTGTTGGGTTTGGAACGGCAGGTTGCGGTGCTGGCCTATCAGTATGGCGACGGGTTCTCGAATCTTCTGATTCCGACCAACATCGTGCTGATGGCCATCCTGGGGATGGCGGGTGTGTCCTATGAGCGGTGGGTACGGTTTGCGGCGCCGCTGTTGCTGAAGCTGACCGGGTTGGCGGTGGTGGCGCTGGCGGTGGCGGTGTGGACAGGGTACCGATAGGGATTGCGCTGGAGCCCCTTGTGGGGGCCGGCCGGGCCGGGGATCTGGGCCGTGCCGGGCGACGGTGAGGATCACGAGGGGTGGGTGGGTGCTCAGGAGGCGTCCGGGGTGACGGCGGCCGGCGGGGCGGCGGGTTGGGGGCCGCCGAGGTGACGGAGGAAGAAGTCACGGATGCGGCGTTGACCGTAGGCGCCGCCCATGGAGTGGCCGGTGTTGGGCAGCAGAAGAAATTCGAAGTCCTTGTCGGCCCGGATCAGGGCGTCGACGAACCGGAGGGTGTTTTCGGGCGGGACGTTGGTGTCGAGTTCGCCCACCATGAGGAGGAGCTTGCCCTGGAGGCGGTGGGCATTTTCGATGTTGGAGGAGCGGGCGTACCAATTGTCGGGGCTGTTTTGCCAGATCTGGTCTGCCGGCATGTAACCCATCCACTGTTCGTTCCAAGAGGCCTTGTCGAGGCGGTTGTCATGGCAGCCGCAAGAGGCGACTGCTGCCTTGTAGAAGTCGCCGTGGAACAGGACGGCTGCGGCGGCGTTCTGGCCGCCGGCGGAGTGTCCGAACACGCCCACACGGTCGAGGTCCATCCAGGGATATTGTCGGGCGGCGGCCTGGATCCACAGGATGCGGTCGGGCAATCCGGCGTCCTTGAGGTTTTTGTAGCAGACGTCGTGGAAGGCCTTGGAGCGGTGGGCCGTGCCCATGCCATCGATTTGGACGACGACGAAGCCGGCCTCGGTCAACCAGGCGAAGCGGTCGGTGGGACTGAAGGCTTTGGGGACAAAGAAGCCCTGGGGCCCTGCGTAGATGCTTTCGAGGATGGGGTATTTGCGGTGGGGATCGAGGGGTCGGGGTGGGTGGATGACGCCGTAGATATCGGTTTGGCCGTCGCGTCCCTTGGCGACGAAGGGGATGGGGGCTGTCCAACCGGCTGCCGACAGCTCGGTAATATCGGCCTGTTCCAGCACGCGGACGAGCCGTCCATCGGAGGCGCGGCGGAGTTCGGTGACGGGCGGGTGATCGATGCGCGACCAGGTGTCGATCAGAAAGCGTCGGTCCGGGGAGAACTGGACCTGGTGGGTACCGTTGGCTTCTGTGAGGGCGACGAGGCCTGTGCCGTCGAAGTTGACGCGGTAGAAGTGGAGGTAGTAGGGGTCCTGATCCGGGTTTTTGCCGCCGGCGCTGAACCAGATTTGGCGGTTGTCTTCATCGATGAACTGGATGCCGCGGACGATCCAGGGACCCTGGGTAATTTGGTGCATGTTTGCAGTTTCCATGTCCACGAGGTAGAGGTGGCGCCAACCGTCGCGTTCGGAGACGTAGAGCAGTTCGTCGGTTTTTTCGAGCCAGGTGACGAGGTTGAGGTCGAGGGATTCGGTGTGGGCGGTCCAGATGAAGGTCTGGCTGCGTTCTTCGATGAGGTTGCGGACGCTGCCGGTTTGGGCGTCCACTTCGATGACGCGGAGGCGTTGGTGGCCGCGGTCGATCTGGAGCCAGCTGAAGCGTGTGCCGGCGCGGTTCCAGTAGACGCGGGGGCGCAGCCACTGGTGTTCGAAGGGGTCGACAGCCGGTTGGAGTCTCTGACCGGTGTCGATGTGGAAGAGGTGGGGTTCGTATTTGGGGAAGGGGTCGCCGGGCAGGGCGTAGGGTCGGCGTTCCAACCGGGCCCGGCCGCCCTCGGCCGGTGAAGAGCGGATGAGGTAGACCTCCCCGGTTTCGACGGGTTGCATGCGCCAGGCCAGCAACACGCGGCCGTCCGGCGACCAGGAGAGGTGAGTGTAGGTGTGGTTGGGGGATCCGTCGGAGGTGAGGGTCACCTGGGAGCCGTCGGGGCGTTGGAGATGGATGTTGTGGTTGCGGACGAAGGCGGTGAACCGGCCGTCGGGAGATTCGACGCGTTCACCGGCGGTCGGGCTGGAGCGGCCTGCGGGCGGGCGTGGGGCGCGGGTGGTGGTTCTACGGCGGCTGAGCGATTCACGGTCCAGAACGGCGGTGGCGGGTGTGTCCGTGGCTTCGAAGACGGCTAGGGGACGTTCCTCGGTGTCGGTGAGGAGCCAGACGTGGCCGCTGTAGGTGTGCTGGGTGCGTCGTGCGCCGGGTTCGAGGGTGCCGTAGGGTTGCCGGCGGCCGTCTTCGTCCAGCCAGAAGATCCGGACCGGTTGATCGAGCTGGTTGACGAAGACGATTTCGGTTTCCGGACCGGTCCTGCGGGAGGGTCGGGGACGCTGTTCGGGTGTGAGGTCGCCCGAGACGGGTGGCGGGGTCGGTTCCGGTGTGAGGGTGCCGTTGAGGCGGTCCAGCCGCCAGGCCCGGGTACGGCCGATGAGCAGGACGGATCGGCCGTCCTCGGAGAACTGCAGCTCCTCGATGGGTAGACGTTCGGGGTCGGTGTCGGGGCCCATTTGTCGTGCGACGGCCTGGTGATCAAACGCGGGTTCGCGCCGTCCCTGTTCGGCGTGGACGAGGATGAACTCGCGGCGGTTGCCGGGGAGGTCGTTGCGGTACCAGAACTGACGGTTTTGATCGAACCAGTGGGGCTGGAAGCGGGCGCGGTAGATCCTTGGGGTGCCTGCACGTTGGGGCGGGGAGGTGTTGGCGGCGGGGGGCGACCAGGGTTCGTAGCGCCAGTCGGGCCGACCTTCGAAGGCCATGGTTTCGTGGACGAGGCTGTACAGGTCGGGGTCGTACTGTTGGAGCTGCTCACGGGTTTTGGGGAGGGGGTCAGTGGAGTGGTTGCGTGCGCCGGCGGCATCGAAGTAGGCGAGCACGCCGGCGACCCAGTAGGCGGATGGGTTTCGGGCGGCCGGGGAGTTTTGCCAGCGACCTTGCGCCAGGGCTTGCCGGTGCAGTTGGGTCAGCCGCTGGTCGAAGGTTTCGTCGAGCCGCTTGACCCGCAGTTCGTATTGTTGGGAGGGACGGAAGTTGGTCAGGACGGGGCGGGTACCTGCCACGCGGTGGAGGGCCTCGGCGAAGATGGCCACGATTTGGTTGTCGGTCTGGCCGGGCTGGTGGGGGTTGGCCAGGACGTTTTCCTCGTGGACAACGAGGAGTTTTTGTTGCGGGTAGAAACCGGGACTGCGGTTGGAGGGGTCGGCGGTTGGAGTCTGCGGGTGGTTTCGGAACTCCGGCAAATCGGCCAGAGTTTCGGTGGGGGCAAGGATCACCAGTTTCAGGCCGTCCTGGATGAGGGCTTTGAGGATGTCGTGCCGGTAGGCGAACATGCGGCGGAGGGTGTGGTTGGCATGGAGGAGGGCCTCGTCGCGGGCGGAGCGGGCCAGGATGGGGAACTCGCGGGCCCAGGTGAACTCGGTGTACCACGGGTCGAGTTGTTTCCAAGGACCGATCCGGGGTGGAGTGGTGACTGCCGGCAGGGGCTGGAGCCAGCGATAGCGCCAGTCCTGGTGCGGCGGTAGGCGAAGGGTTTCGTGGACGAGCTGGTAGCCGATGGGGTCGTGGGCGCGAAGGGCCTCCCGGGTACCTATGGGGCCGTGGTTCCAGTTATTGGTGCGGTTGCAATCGAAGTAGCATTGGACGAGCTCGGCCCAGTACTCGGCGGGGTTTGTTTCCGCATAGGTCAGATGCCAGAGACGGCGCGAGCGGGCGTTTTCGTAGGCCGCTCGCAACCGGTCCGGCCACGCGGGGTCGAGGTGCCGGAGCGCGGCGTCGATGGTGTGGGCGAACTCGTGGACGGCGATGCTCTCGTCGTCGTAGCGGTCAATGGGCAGGCTGAGGAGGTTTTCCTCGCCGAAGCTGGTTGGATTACCTCCGGTGCCGCGAACGCGTTCGTTGATGAAGTCGGGGTCGGGATGGTGTCGGTACTCGGGCATGTCGGTATAGCGCTGGTGCTTGCCAATGATGATGAGGTACATTTGCTGGGTGACCATCGTGTGGAGGATGTCGGGGCGGCCGGCAAGCATGTGGGTGACGATTTCGTAGGTTCGTTGGAGGGCCAGGTCCGCGACGTCCGCGTGTGCCACCACGGGCAATCCATGGATGTCAAGGTACTTGCGGTAAAAGGTGCGGTAGAGGGCGAGTTCCTGCTGGAGCTCGTTTTGAGTTGGCCGGCCGGGGTTTGCCCGGCCTGTGGGATGGGTGTCGTCGGCTGTCCTGTGGCGGTGCGAGGGGTTGGCCAGGGCCAGCCGGTTTGAAATCATTTCGAAGAAGCGGTCAGGTGGTGCGGTTACGGGAGGTGCGTCGCACCGGGCGGGTGGTGGTTCGAAGGGATCGGGGCGCTGAACCTGCGCCATCAGGGGTGAGGGTCTGGATGGTGAGCCCAGGACCAGCAACAAGACGAGGGCGAGGAATTTGATGGCCCTGGTGTCCGGGGGCGTTGGTGGAGTGTGGGACCGGGTGGACGGGAGATCGGTATTTGTCGGGCACATGGTCTCTTAGCGGTCTTCGGGGATGAGATCGATTTGGGTGACGTCCTTGCTCAGGGAAATTTGGAATGCGCCGCGGACGACCGGCAGGGCTGTGGCCGGCTGATAGCGGCGGGTTGCGCCGGGCGCGGTGGTTTCGATGCGCAGGTGGGCAGCGGGTGTGAAGGGCTCGGCCGGAGCCAGGGCGATTCGGACGCGGCCATTGCCGGGATCGTACTCGACGGTGTCGAACCGTCCGGCGTCGAGGGTCAACCAAAGGGCCTCGGGGGCAAGGAAGAACCTTTGACGGAGGGAGTCTCGGGGACGGACACGCAGGACGGGCTCGGATGCGAGGATCTCCCCGCCGAAGGCGATCCATCCCCAGTCCGGGTGCCGGGCCACGTAGGTCCCGATGGTCATGACGTGGCCGAAGAAATTGAGGCCGTAATCGCCGGTGTAGGGGTCCCAGCGGAGGGAGTCCGGGAAGGAATGAAATGCGGCCGAGGCGAATCCTTCCGGATCCACATTGGACAAGGGGCCCAGGGCACCGCCGTAACCCACGCGAAGGAGGTAAAGGTCTGCGGGGTGTTCCCGGTAGGCGTGCAGGACCGGGATGGCGTTGAGACCCGAACCGTAGTGATGGAGTTGTCGCTCGATGCGGCGGATTTTGCCGGCGTAGAGAAAGTCCCAATAGCGCCGGGCCGAGCCGTTGTAGCCCCAGTGGGGGAGGGTGGGCATATAACCCAGGATGGCTTGCAAGGTTGTGCGGGCCTGTCGGTCAAAGCCGAAGTACTTGCACCACAGGTAGACCTCCTCCTGACCGGTTGAGTCCCATGCCATTTCGCTGCCGAAGGGATAGGGTTGTCGCGCCCAGCGTTCGGCGCGTTGGCGCATGCGTTGTTCCATGGCGTTGGCCTTGTCCGCCCAGCCCTCCCGTTGCAGGTCCCGCAACAGCTCGACAAACACGCTGCCCTGCATCAGGCCCCAGTTCACGTAGCCGACCCGGGCGCGGCCTTCGGGGGTCCGCGAAGTGAGAAACATGACCGTCTGCCATGCCTGGTCGAGGAACCATTCCCACGGATGCGACTGGACCAGCCCGGGATGGTATCGGGCCAGGCGGTAGAGGGTCCAGTAGGCGATGACGACGTGCGGGTAGTTGTATCCACGGCCCACGCTGCGGGCTTCCTGTTCGGACCAACTGGTCCAGGAGCGCCAGTCGAGGGCGGGATCGTAGGTGAAACCGGGGATGTCGTTGGTCGTGTAGTAGAAGAGGCTCTTGCGCACGCCGTACTGCAGATCGCCCTCGCTGTACTGGAGCCGGCCCCACAGCACTTCATTGACGAACCGTTCGAACTTTTGCACCTGATCCGGGTCCGGCTGGGCGAACAGTTTGCAAGCAGCGGCGATCCACGAACCTGCCCCGCCCTCGTCACTGAGACCTGCGATCCAGACGCGATTTTCCTGGGTGAGGATGCGGTCGGTTTCACGGTCGTAGGACATCACGGACGGGCTGCGGCCGAATGGATCGTTCGCGTCCTCGAACCACTGGCGCGTGAAGAGGAAACGGCCCAGGTCGGCCACCACGTCGGGCATGGGCTTGATGACGTAATAGTGGATCGTTTGGCGGAGGCCGTCGTCATAGGTCACGGTGAGTCGTGCCCGACCCCAGTGGCGACCTTTCAGCCGCCAGGCCTGCCACCCGGCCGAGGGAGGCTGGAATGGGATGACCTCGATGGCCCCAGGTGGATCTGCTTTGATTTCCCGCACTTTCTGGCCGTAGTGGAGGAACAGTTGCCCTTCGAGGTCCATGGGCAGGATGTAACCCGGCACACCCACGGCCACCGGTCGGCCGGCACGCATCAGTGCGGCGTCCAGGTCGCGGATGTCGCCGGCGGGGACGAATCGCAGGCCGTAAGAGCGCGTTTCGCCGGGCGCCAGCATTATGGACGTGGGCGGGTTCCACGGTTCGGCCGGGCTCCATTCCTGCTCGGTCCATGCGCGGCTGTGGACGGTCCATGCGAACGTGCCCTCGAAGGTTTGCATGGGTCGTGCCGGCTCGCGCAGGGGTTGCCAAGCTTCGAACGACGTTTGGCCCCAGGGAATCACCAGGAGGGCGGGCCCCTCCCCGTTCAGCCGGGTGACCTGGACATAGCCGGCGTCGCAGCCGGGGTAAGGGTCGAAAAACACGCAGGTTTCATGGGTTTCTTCGAGGGAACGCGCCCGACGGGTCACGAAATTGTGGATCAGGTTGTTGAACACCGCGGGGAGGGCCAAACCGCCGATTTCCACCGTTTCGTTGGCGCGATTGCGCAGATCGAAACGCAGCACCAGGTGACCCTGATCCACGGCCCACGTGCGGCGTATTGAAACCGGGAAATCGCTTGGCAACGAGGGATCCAGGTCGGCCACGGCGATGGCGCCGGGTGACGACTCCAGTGCATGCACTACGCGGGCGGCCCGGGCGGAGGACCACTCGGTCCAGTTGCTCTCGCCGGCCGGGCGCACTCGGAGGATGATGTCGCACCAGTGATGAAAGCCGGGCCGGGCCCGAAATTCGAGCTGGTCGGATGGGAGGAAATCGAACGTGCTGCCGCGGGGACGGAGCGAGATCAGAATCTGCCCGGCCTTCGTAAGCCGGAGTTCGAGGTCGGCGGTGTTCGTTTGAAGCCAGCCCTGTTGGAGGTCCAGGGCCATGGGTGGGCCTGCTGTGGAGTGGTCCGGCCGGGACGCGGAGATGTTGGCCGCGGGGTTGGCATGGGTGGCGGTGTTGTCGGGGGTCTGTGCGGTCAACCACGTGGCTGCGAGGCAACCGCCGAACCAGAGACTGGTAAGCCATTTTCCTTTCGGCGCCTCCGGCAGGGAGCTTCGGTTGGGTTCCGATTGTACTTGCATCGGTTTCATGGTCCGGGGTCGGGCTGGTATGTCCCGAGCGTGCCTCACAAGTTGAGCCACGCCCGGCCCCAAGGAAAGCCGTTCAGAGTCCTTCCGGCCATGTTTGAAATGCACCCCCGCCTATTCGGCATCACCCTGGCCTAATCGGGGACCAGTTCGGCCGAGCGCGGCTTTGCGGGAGAAGCGTTCCCGGTTTCGTGGAGGAGGGCCAGATTGGTGATCCGGCGCGATTTCGTGTTTCACACCGGCGCCTGATGATGAGCAGGCGCTGCTTGACCCCTGGCGGGTTGTGTCACTCCAATGGCGACATGGCAGGAGAGGAAGGTGGCGCCTTGTTGGCGTGGGAATTTGTGAGCCCGCCGCGGATTTTGTTTGGGGCGGGTGTACGTCGCGAGTTGCCGGCCGTGGCGCGGGCGTACGGGCGGCGACCCCTGGTGGTCACGGGCCGGAGCCACCAGCGTGTGAAGGACCTGTTGCAGGCGCTGGAGTCAGCCGGCCTCCAACCGGTGCGATTCGGCGTGTGCGGCGAACCCGAGGTGGCCACGGTACGACAGGCTGTGGGTCTGGCCCGCCAGGAAGGGTGCGATCTGGTGATTGGTGTGGGCGGCGGAAGCGCGCTGGACACTGCCAAGGCGGTGGCCGGTCTGGTGCCGCGGGCGGGCGAGGTGGAGGAGTTTTTGGAGGTGGTGGGGCAGGCACGGCCCTTGCCGGGTCCGGGTCTGCCATTTCTGGCGGTACCAACCACGGCCGGTACGGGCGCCGAGGTCACCCGCAATGCCGTGTTGGCCGTGCCGGAGCACCGGGTCAAGGTCAGCTTCCGCAGTCCGTATCTGGTGGCCCGCGCCGCGTTGGTGGATCCGGAGCTCACGATGGGCTGTCCGCCGGCCGTGACGGCCGCGGCCGGTCTGGATGCCCTGACCCAACTGTTGGAGGCGTGGGTTTCGCCGCGAGCCAACTTTTTCACGGACGCTTGTTGTGCCGAGGGATTGCCGCGGGTGGCGCGCAGCCTGCGACGCGCCTGGTCGGACGGGACGGACGCACAAGCGCGGGCGGACCTGTCGTGGTCGGCGCTGTTGAGCGGGTTGGCGCTGAGCAACGCGGGTCTCGGCGCGGTTCATGGTCTGGCCGGGCCCATTGGCGGTGCGGTCCCCGCGCCGCACGGTGCCGTATGCGGGATCCTGGTGGCGCCGGTGACGGAGGCGAACGTGCGAGCCCTGCGCCGCCGGGCCTCCGGGCATCCGGCCCTGGAGCGGTACGCCCGGGCGGCCTGCTGGTTAACCGGCCGATCGGATGCCGCGGCAGAGGACGGCGTGGCCTGGTTGTATGAGCTGGCGCAGTCGCTGCAGATGCCGCGACTGTCCCGGTACGGTTTCACAGCCGGGTTGATCCCCGAGGTGGTCGAGAAGGCCCTTCGCGCCAACAGCATGAAGACGAACCCGATCCCGCTCACCGCGGATGAGCTGAGCGCCGTGTTGGAAGCTGTGATCTGAGGGGGCGCGGGGACCTGAAGCCGGAATCCCAGGGTTGGCGCCACCGTTTAACGTCGGAACGGCATCAGACCCACATGCAGCAGGGCCCAGGCGGGCAGGGCAAACACGATCACGGCCCCCAGCCGTTCCCAGGTCCACGGCAGGTGCCCCGACTGGATGGGAAAAATTGCGATCATGAAGTAGTTGGCAAACCGGCTGTGGCCCAGGAATCGGGTGCCGCGGACGAAGCGCCGGCGCAGTCCACCCGTCAGCGCCAGTGCCCCCAGGCCGGCCACCAAGAGCGTCACACACAAATTGATCAGAGGCAGGTGATCCCACATGGCCATGGGCCAGCCGGAGCGCCCCCACCGCAGGTAAGGGTACAACCAATGCGCCGCCGACCAGAGGAAGCTGAAACCCGTCTGGATGGCGGTGCGGAAATCGGCGCGGGCGGGCGTGGTTTCGTTTAGCAGCAGGGCGAAGTACAAGGGCACGATTCCCCACACCAACTCGCCGTGTTGGAACGGCGTGACCAGCAATTCCACGAATGTCTGCCACAGGGCGATCATGCGGAAGCGGGCGAAACGGCATCCGACGGGGATGCGGTCCGGGCGGCCGGCAGAAGGACCCGCACACGCGTGCCGCCGCCCTTGGGGGCTTCGGCTCGGACCCTGCCCCGGTGCGCCTCCACGATGCGACCCACGATGGCCAACCCGAGGCCGGTGCCGCCGGCCCGGCCCGGCGGCAGCACGGACCGGAACGCCAACCGACGTTGTTCGGGCGTCATGCCCGGGCCCGTGTCCTGCACGATCACCTCCACGACCTCGCCGCGATCCCGCGTGATCAGGGTGAGGCGACCGCCTTCTTTCATGGCCTCGGTGGCGTTCAGCACGAGGTTGAGGAAGACCTGCTCGAGTTGACCCGCATCGCCATGCACCTGCGGTTGGCGCGGATCCGGCCGCCAGTGCAGTTCGATGTTGGACTGGCGAAGCTTGTGCCGCACCAGCCGGGCCAGTTCCTCCAGCAGCGGGTTGACGGACACCGGACCCAGCCGGGGTTCGCTGGGGCGCGCAAGGTCGAGGATCCGTTCCACGATGCGGTTGAGTTGTTCAATCTTGCGGCCCAGCACGGCGGCGTCTTCGGCACGCGGATCACCGGGCGGAAACTGCAGGTCCAGCGAATGATACAGCATCTGGATGACCGTCAGCGGATTGCGCACCTCGTGGGCCACCTCCGCTGCCAGCAGGCCGAGCGCGGCCAGTCGTTCGTTGCGGCGTAACTGTTCCTCCAGTTCGAGCACCCGTTCGTGCCACCGGGCCCTTTCCAGGGCCCGGGCCGAAAGCCCGGCAAAAGCCCGCAACACGGACACCTCGAGGTCGGAGAACACGTGCGGATGCCCCTTGTAGACGTTCAACACGCCCACGCTCCGGTTGCCGGACATCAGCGGCACACTCAGCAGGGCCACCAATCCCTCCTTCCGGGCCACGACGGTGTGGTGATAGCGGGCGGAGCTCCGCACATCGGTGATCTGCATGGGGCGGCGCCGTCGGACCACCTCGCCCACGAAACTTTCCGACACGCTCAGCCGCGCCTTGTTCCGGTAGGCGGGCCCGGCGCCCCATGCGGCCTTCAGGTCCAGCCATTCGCCCGTGGGGTCGAGCAGGAAGAGCGAACAGAGCCGCGCCTGCATCAGTTCGCCGGCCTCGCGGGTGATGGTGGAGAGGGCCTCGTCGAGGCTGAAAGCCTCGTGAACCTTCGGACTGACCTGCGCGAGGTGCTCGAACATGCGTGCCTGCAGCCGCAGGCGTTCCAGGTGCCACAGACGACGGATCAGCCGTTCCAGTTCCCCGCTGCACAGCCGCAACCAGTCCGTTTCGTCGGGTCCGAACGCCGCGGGTCGATCGGCCAACACCGCCAGGACACCGCGGACCGGGTCGGCCACTTCCAGCGGCACCGCCAACAGGGATCGGGCTCCGGGCCGGAGCGGCTCCGCGCGCGGATGCTTGTCCAGTTCTTGCACGCAGGCGGCCTGGCCGGTGCGGGTGACCCACCCCAGGATCCCTTCACTCACCCGCAGGGGTTGTTGGGAGATCGTGGCCGGCAGTCCGACGCATGCCTGCCATTCGAGGAAGCCGGTGGTGGGGTTCAGCAGCAGGACCAAGCCCGCCCGGGCCCGGACCGCTCGCAGAACCACCTTCAGTGCCGCCTCCAGAGCCGGTCCTGTGGCCGCGGCTTCCGCGGTGGCTGTCTGGAGGGCGTGCAACCATTCCAGGTGACGTCGTCGTCGGGCGACCTCCTCCGGACATGCCAGCTGCGGTGCATCGGGCGGGAGTTGTGGATGTCGAGAGGGTGACGCGCTCATCGGAACCGTTGGATCATGGCAATCCCCAGCCCCGCAAAGGCCAGATTCGGCGCCCATGCTGCCAGCCACGGGGACAGATGCCCGCCGGTGCCCAGCGCCAGCCCGACCTGTTGCAGCACGAAATACGTAAATGCCACAAAGATGCTGCCGGCCACTCCGTAGAAGACGTTCCGCCGACCGGGCATGACCCCGAAGGGCAGGGCGATCAACACAACCACCGTGCAGGTGGCCGCCAGGGAAAACCGGCCTTGCAGCTGGGTTTCCAACCACGCCCGTTCCTCGGGGGAAAGGTCGGGGTTGAGCCGGGCGTAATCCCGCAGGGTCCGCACCGGCAGGTCCAGCTTGCGCGAGGCCCGGCGTTCCAGCCGGCCGCGGACCACGTGGGCGCTGTACAATTGTTCCGGCGTTTCCGTGAAGTCCGGGCGGCTCATGGATGGAACGGCCTGCACCGGCACCAGGTACCGTTCCCCCTGCGGGTTGCTTTCGAATTCGCGCGCCTCCTGGAACCACCACACCCCGTTCGTATATACGGCCCGGCTGGCGAAGAGCCATCGGCGTCGACCTTCCGGGGTCAGATACTCCACCTGCGGACCGGTCAGCTCCCCTGCCAGCGGATCAAACGCGTCCGCATGCCATGCGCGGTGGTCGCGCCGGTTCATGAACCCAAAATTGGCGATGCGGACCCGTTTGTCGTCTCCGGGCTCGACCGGTCGGAGCACCGCCTCCGCCCTGCGGGTGCTTTCCGGTCCCCAGTGTTCATTCAGCGTCCACATCAGGCCGCTGCAACCCAGGCCCACCCCCAGGTAGGGCAGGGCGATGCGCCAGAGGCCCAGACCCGCCGCGCGCATGGCGGTGATCTCATGGTGGCGGGCCAGCCGATGCAACGCGTACAACAAAGCCAGTAACAGGGCCATCGGCAGGACCAGTCCCAGGAATTCCGGCACACGCCAGCCGTAATAGACGAGCACCCGGGTCCATGCCAGTTGGCGCCCCTGGAAATCAGCGATGCGCTCCAGCAGATCCGCGGTGATCCAGACCAGCAGGAAGCCGGTGAGGCAGGCCACCAGCGGGCCCGTCAACTCGCGCAACAGATAGCGATCCAGCAGACGCACGGGCGCCCAGCCTATGCACCGGTTCCCCGGGCGCGCAAGCCCCGCCCCCGGGGCCGCGGGCGGACGCTACCAACCCAGCACCCGCGCGAAGATCAGCGGCGCAATGACGGTGGCGTCCGATTCGATCACAAACCGGGGTGTGTCCGGACCGAGTTTGCCCCAGGTAATCTTCTCATTGGGCACCGCGCCGGAGTAGCTGCCGTAGCTGGTGGTGGAATCGCTGATCTGGCAGAAGTAGGCCCACAAGGGGACGTGCGTCCGTTTGAGATCCTGCCGGAGCAACGGCACGGCGCAGATGGCGAAGTCGCCCGGGATGCCGCCGCCGATCTGGAAAAAGCCGATCGGATGCCGGGCCGAGGTTTCCTCGTACCACCGCAGCAGCTCCAGCATGGCTTCCAGACCGTTGCGGATGATTTGCACGTCGTGGAGCGTGCCGTCGGCTACCCGGGCCACAAAGAGATTGCCCAGGGAGGAATCCTCCCATCCCGGTACGAACAGGGGCAGGTCCTTTTGCGCGGCTGCCAGCAGCCAACTGTGCCGGGGATCGGCCTGATACAGCGACTCCAGTTCACCGCTGCGGAGCAAATCGTATACGAACTCGTGCGGGAACCGCCGTTGTCCCGTCTTTTCCGCTGCCTGCCAGCGGGGCAGCAACCGGTCATGAACCAGCATCATGACCCGTTCCGGGATGCAAACGTCGGTGACCCGGTTCAGTCCCCGTCGCATCAGTTCCAGTTCGTCAGCCGGGGTGAGGTCGCGGTATTCCGGCAGCTGCACGTATTCGCGGTGGCCCACGAGGTTGAAGAGGTCCTCCTCCAGGTTTGCACCGGTGCAACAAATCGCATGGATCTTGTCGCGGCGGATCATCTCGGCCAGGGAGCGTCCAAGCTCGGCCGTGCTCATGGCGCCGGCCATGGCGAGAAACATCCGGCCGCCGCGCTCCAGCAACCGGATCCAGGCCTCACTGGCGCGTCGGACCACCGCGGCATTGAAATGCCGGAAGTGCTCCTCCACGAACGCACTGACCGGTCCCAAGGTTGTTGGTGTCATGGTAACGTTTTCAGCCATGTCCTGGTTCCCTTCCGAGCGTTGCCACGCGATTTGCGGCGTCCCGTGCTGCGGCGCGCCGCCGAGGATGCGCCGCAATTGTTGCAGATCAACCGCCCCTTGTGAATCAAAACCATTCAAAAAGCACACGCGGGCGAGCTGAATTCAGCGGATCGGCCCCGGCAACGTGATGTTGCTGCAGATGGCGCTCCACGAGGGCAGTTGCCCGCCCCGGGCATCAGAGCGGCCGTTCACGGAAAGTCTGCACTTTTGTCGCAGGCGGTGGATTTGAAAACGCGGCGGAGCGGAGCATCTCAGGTCAGCTGGTCCCATGGGGGTTCACGCGTTCGAGGCTGCGGCCATGAGACGTTGCGTTCACGGCCGGCCGGTTTTACGTCCGGCGCAGGCGAATGGGGAACACGATGTCTGGCTGGATGCCTGGACGCCGCCACGCACGACTCAACCGCAGCCGTCCCGGTGGGTGCAGCCCACAATGAGGGTCAAGGGTGCGCCGGGCGGGAAGAATTAGGGACGTGGTGTGAAGTGTGTGCGCGTGATTTGCGGTGGACCGGGGCCTGCATGAGTCAGCATCGTCCGGTTGGGAC
This sequence comes from Limisphaera ngatamarikiensis, assembly GCF_011044775.1. Classification (NCBI taxonomy): domain Bacteria; kingdom Pseudomonadati; phylum Verrucomicrobiota; class Verrucomicrobiia; order Limisphaerales; family Limisphaeraceae; genus Limisphaera; species Limisphaera ngatamarikiensis. The sequence goes on from NZ_JAAKYA010000029.1 coordinate 46,748, forward strand.
AGGCTTTGTTTGTGGCAATTCGGGAGCCCGGGCCTTTTCAGTCAAACGGTAACCTGGCAGCGGATCTCGAGCCGGTCTGGAAAGGGCGATTGAGCGGCTTCGGTGTGTTGTTGGGCGATTGCCGGTGCTGTGATTCGGGCGGCGTTCGGATGCGGTGGGCGCGGCAAATTGCCCGCTGGCTTGCGGGGATGGGAGCGTGGCCCGGGAGCTAGTCCGGGCCCGGGCCGGATGGCGCAGTGTCGGCCTGCGCCGATTCCCGGTCTTCGTCGGGCGATCCGGTGCGACGGGCACGGGAGCCGTGCCGGCAGATGCCGCGCCGGCTCTGTTCAATGAATTCGATCAGCCTGCGCGCCGGGGCGGAGCTGAAACGGATTCGTGCTTCGTCCAGCGCCTCGCGCAGGGGCCGACCCGACAGAAACAGCCAGCGATAGAGTTGCTTCAACTCCAGCCGTTCCGCGGCGGAGAATCCCGCACGACGCAGCCCGACCCAGTTCAGCCCGCACAACGTGTTGTCGCCCCAGGCCATGGTGAAGGGGGGCAGGTCCTGGCTGATGGCGGAGCCGCCCTGCATCATGGCCAGGGTCCCCACCCGGACGAACTGGTGCACCAGACAGTTGCCGGACAGAAAGGCGCGGTCCTCGACGATGACGTGCCCGCCCAGGAGTGCCCCGTTGGCAACGATGACGTGATTGCCGATGACGCAGTTGTGGGCCACGTGGCTGTGGGCCATGAAGAAGTTGTTTGAGCCGATGACGGTGTCCTCTTCGGGGCTGTTGCTGCGGTGGACCGTGACGTGCTCGCGGAACACGTTGTGGTCGCCGATCCGCACGCCCGTGGGGACGCCCTTGTACTTGAGGTCCTGCGGGGCGTCGCCGATCACGCAACCGGCATGGAACCGGTTATGCGCGCCCGCCCGGAGTCGGCCCCACAACACGACGTGCGGCCCGACCACGCAGCCCGGGCCGAGTTCCACGTCTCGACCGATGACCGCGAACGGGCCCACCTCCACCGTGGGGTCGAGTCGGGCTTCCGGATCCACGACTGCCGTGGGGTGAATCATGACGCTGCTCCCAACTGTGTTCCAACCTGCCCCTCCGGGCTGCTCATCGGGTTTGATGGGTCAACCCCCGGTGGCCGTGGAAGGGCGCGGCTCGTTTGATGTCGGTGGGATGTTGATCGTCCGGAGAGGTCCCGGGAAAGTCAAAAACCCCCGCCGAGCGGGGGTGCGACAGGCTGGCCGTGTTTGTTGGGTGCGCTGATCAGGCTGCGGCGGCCAGTTTGGCCTGCTTTTCCTGGAGGCCCTTTTTGGCCAGCTCAATGATTTGAGCGAAGGCCGGAGCGTCCTGGGCGGCCAGGTCGGCCAGGATTTTGCGGTCCAGCGCACATTGAGCGGCCTTCAAACCTTCGATGAAGCGGTTGTAGGTGAGGCCGGCGGCGCGGACGGCGGCGTTGATGCGGATTTGCCAGAGTCGCCGGAACTCGCGTTTGCGGGTGCGCCGATCGCGGTAGGCGTACTGGCGGCCGTGATCCACGGCGTCGGATGCGTACCGGTAGAGTTTGGAGCGGCGCAGGCGGTAGCCCTTGGCCGCCCGGATCATTCGTTTTCGGCGTTTGCGGGAAGCTGGTGCGTTGGTGACTCGCATGGTGTGTGTTCAGGTTGGAAAGTCCCGGGGATTCGCGTCAGCCGCGGTGGCTGAATGGCAGGTTGGCCAGGACGCGTTCGGCGTCGGCCTCGGTGACGAGCACCTGCTTGCGCAACGAACGGCGGCGTTTGGGGCTTTTGCCCTGCAACAGGTGCCGGCGTCCGGCGCGCGAGCGCAGGACCTTGCCCGTGGCGGTGATTTTGAATCGTTTCGCCACGGCCTTGCGTGTTTTGATGGCTCGGGGACGTCGCATACCAGACTGTCCTTTCGTTCAAACAGGGGCGCAATCTTAGGTGAAGACCCTGGGGTGCGCAAGGGGTTTTGCAGAAGGTTTCGGTGCTCGATCGGGTGGGGCGCGGGCTTGCTTCGGTCGGGTGGGTTTGGGAGTCTGGTGGCGCACGCCGGCTGGACGAGAGGGGCCGGCGGAACAGCAAGGATTGCGCCATGGGACACGTAAAGTTGCACATACCGGGCCCGGTGGAGGTGAGTGAACGGACTTTCCGGGCGTTTTGCCGGCCGATGATCGGACATCGGGGGCAGGGGTTCAAGGACCTGTACGCGCGGTTGCAGCCGAAGCTGCAGCAGCTGTTGTACACGAAGCGGCCGGTGTTTCTGTCCACCTCCAGTGCGTGGGGTGTGATGGAGGCGGCGATTCGTAATCTGGTTCGGCGCAGGGTGTTGAACTGCATGTGCGGCGCGTTTTCCGACAAGTGGCACGATGTGTCCAAACGTTGTGGCAAGGAGGCCGAACCGCTCCAGGTCCCGTGGGGTTCACCGATCCGGGCCGAGGCGGTGGACAAGAAGCTGGCCACGGGCCAGTTTGACGCGGTAACCATCATCCATAACGAGACCAGCACCGGCGTGATGAGCCCGCTGGAGGAGATTGCCGCCCTGAAGCGCAAGTACCCGGATGTGATGTTCATCGTGGACACCGTCAGTTCGATGTCGGCGGTGAAGTTGCCGTTTGACGAGCTGGGGATTGATGTGATGCTGGCGGGGACGCAGAAGGCTTTTGCGTTGCCGCCCGGCATGACGGTGTTTGTGTGTTCCGAGGCGGCGATGCAACGGGCGGCGACGATTCCGGATCGCGGCTATTACTTCGATTTTTTGGAGTTCCAGAAGAACGCCGAGCAGAACATGACGCCCAGCACACCCAGCATCCCGCACGTGTACGCGCTGGACGACAAGCTGGACGAGATCCTGGCCGAGGGATTGGAAGCGCGGTTCGAACGGCATCGTCGCACCAATCAGATGGTTCGGGACTGGGCGGCGCGTCACGGGTTCACACTCTTTCCGGAGCCGGGCTTTGAATCGCGCACGCTGACCTGCATCAACAACGGGGCCAAGCCCGGCGGACGGGTCATTGACGTCCCGCGATTCCAGCAACTGGTCAAGGAACGCGGCTTCCTCATCGACGGCGGCTACGGCAAGATCAAAGGCACGACCTTCCGCGTGTCCAACATGGGCAACGAAACGGAGGAGACGATGGCCGAGCTGTTGGCCGCCATGGACGATGCGCTGAAGGCCCTGTAGGACGCGGGGCCACCGGAAACGGTGTCGGGGGGCACCCCGGAGCGGACCGGTCGGCTTTCAGACAGCGTCGAGACAGCGGCGGACGGTCTGAAGGATCTCCAACGGGTTGGCCGGCTTTTCCAGCAGGGCCTGGCCGGGGCCGAGCTCCAGGTCCCGGCCGGCCAGCTCGGCACTGTAACCCGTGCAAAAGACCACCCGGAGCCGCGGGTCTTGCTGTCGGAGTTTTTGCGCCAGTTCACGGCCGCCCAGGCCGCCGGGCATGACGAGGTCGGTGAACAGCAGGTGCACCGGCTCGTGTCTGGCCTGCCAGAGCGCCAGGGCCTCGAGGCCGTCCCGCGCAACCAGCACGCGGTAACCCGCCGATTCCAGCACGGCCCGGGTCAGAGACCGAACCGGCTCATCGTCTTCAACCAGCAGGATCGTTTCGGAACCGCCCGGGGGTGGGGCGACTGCAGGTCCGGCCCCGGGTCGTATGGCTTTTTCCAGCAGGGGCAACCACACTTCGAACGTGCTGCCGCGGCCGACTTCGCTGATGACCGTCACCGTGCCTCCATGCTGTTTGGCAACACCGAACACGGTGGCCAGGCCCAAGCCGGTTCCCTTGCCGGGCTCCTTGGTGGTGAAAAAGGGTTCGAAAATCCGGCTTAAATGTTCCTCGGGGATGCCGACGCCGGTGTCGCGGACGCGCAGGACCGCGTATGTGCCCGGAGGCAGGTCCGGCGGAGTCGGGCCGGATCCGGAGGGCACGACCCTTCGGTCGGTGGCCAGGGTCAATTGACCGCCACGCGGCATCGCGTCCCTTGCGTTTACCACCAGGTTCATCAGCACCTGATCCAGCATGCCCGGATCGGCCCGGACGGGCAGCGGGTCGGGATCCAGCCGCAACTGGAGCTGAATGTCCTCGCCAATGATGCGCTGGATCATCTTGACGAGGGTCGCCACCACGTCGTTGAGGTCCAGTTCGCGCGTTTGCATGACCTGTTTGCGGCTGAACATCAGGAGTTGCCGGGTCAGGGCTGCCGCGCGTTCGGCCGCCAGGCGAATCTGGTCCAGGCCTTCGGTGACCTCGGTGGGCAACGTCTCTTCCGGCACGGACAGGCGAATCAGCTCGGTCTGCATCATGATCACCGACAGGATGTTGTTGAAGTCGTGGGCCACGCCTCCGGCCAGGCGACCGACGGCTTCCATTTTCTGGGCCTGCCGGAACTGTTCCTCCAGCTGGCGCATTTCGGTGACATCGCGGAGGTTTACCACCACGGCGCCGCCGGGCAGCAGATCGGGCGCGAATCGCCCCACGGCTTCGAACCGGTGCCAGTTACCCTGAAGGTCGCGGAGGCGGAAGCCGACGGTGATCGGAGGCAGGTCGGGCTGCTGGATTGCCCGGTCCAATCCTTCGAGCACGACCTGGACGTCCTCCGGGTGGACCAACGCCAGGGCGCACCGGCCGATGAGCTGGTCGGGGTCGTAACCCAGCACACGCCTGACCGACGGGCTCAGGTAGCGAACGATCGCCTGCCGGTCCACGACGGTGATCAGGTCGGTGATGTTCTCGATGAGCAGGCGGAACCGTTCTTCGCTCCGGCGGAGACGTTCTTCGGCTTCGCGGCGTTGCCGTTCGTTTCTATGGGTCTGGAGGGCCAGGCCGACATCGGCTGCCAGGTCGGCGAACAGCCGGGTGGTGTCCCCATCGAAATAGCCCGCCACATCGGCCATGGCCAGCAGGGCCCATCGGGCTTGCTCGTCGGCGTGGACGGGGAAACAGCCCACCGACCGAATGCCCGGCGGGAGGATGGGCTCTGGCGCAAACCCGGCACGGTCCGGATCCGCCAGGGAGGTGGTCCACGGCCGGCCCTGACGGATGGCATCCCGGAGCGCGGCCCATGAAGTCACCTGGTGGCATGCCTGTGTGACCGCCGCGGCATCGGTGTTGGCCGGGTGTGCTGCGGCCGCAACGGTGCACTCGTCGGTGGATGAATCCATCCGGAGGATGCAGGCACCCGGAAGACCGCCGACCTCGACGGCGATGCGGCATACACCGGCCAGGAGGGCATCGTCATCCTGCTCACGCACGATCAGTTGGCTGGCTGCGCTGCGCAGGGCGTGGGCGCGGGTCAGCCGGCGAATTCGTTCCTCGGCGGCCTTGCGCTGGGAAATGTCCAGGATGCTGCCGCGCACCACCACCCGTCCGTCGAACTCCATGCGCAGCAGTCGGACTTCGCAGGGGATTTCATGCCCTTGGGCATCGCGATGGGTCCATTCGAACACGGGGGTTTCGCCGGCCAGGGCGGCTGCGATGTAGCGGTGCGCCTTGATGGCCGAGGGCTCGCCGTCGGGTTGAAATTCCGGGCTCAGATCAATGAGGCCCCGTTGGAGGATCTCGCGGTCGGTGAACCGAAACAGCCGTTGGGCGGCGGTGTTGGCCAGCACGAACCGGCCGCTGGCCACATCCAACAGCACCACGGCTTCGGGGGCGTGCTCGATCAACCGGCGGAATTGTTCCTCGCGATGTCGGATTTGCTCTTCGAGCCGGACCCGGTCGGTGATGTCCAGCGAGGTTCCCACAACCCGGACGGGTTGGCCTTCTGCGTCGCGGATCACCTCGATCCGCACCTGGATGTGGCGCACGGGGCCGCGCTCGGGGTGGGTCCTGTACTCCACCATGAACGGCGCACGGGCCAGCCCCAGCCGTTGATGGATGGAGCGGATCCGGGGCTGGTCGGATGGATGGACCAGGCTCAGGAATTCCTCGAACGAAGGCGCCGGCTGGCTTTCCGGCCAACCGTGGAGTCGGGCCATTTCCACGGACCATTCACCGTGTCCGGTGCGCAGGTCGAGTTCCCAACTGCCGAGGCGGGCCCGTGCCTGGGCCTCGGCCAGCCGGCTCTCGCTTCGGCGCAGTTCGTCCAGTACCCGCTGATGTTCGATCACCAGCCCGGCCAGGTGCGCCCAGCGCTCCAGAGTTTCGATCTCCTCGTCGGTGGGTCCGCGCGGCTCCCGGTAGTACACGGCGAAAGTGCCCAGCACCTGCTGGCGCCGGTTGAGAATGGGAAACGACCAGCACGCCGCCAGCCCGAACCGGGCGGCCAGATCCTGCCATCCCTGCCAGAGCGGACTGGAGGCAATGTCCGAAACGATGACGCGTTCCCTGCGCCAGGCGGCCGTGCCGCAGGAACCGACGTTCGGTCCAATCCGCACCCCGTCAATGGCCCGCTGATAGGCCTCGGGCAGGGATGGCCCTGCCGCCGAGCGCAGGCAATCGCCTTCCAACAGCAGTACCGAACAGAGCGCACCCGGGTGAATTGATTCATAGGCCCGGCACAACCGTGTCAACCACTCCTCCACCGGTTCGCCGCGGGCATGCCATTCCAGGAGGTCGCGCTCGGCGTCACGATGCCGTTGCCAACGACGTTCATCGGTTTGGTCGCGGAACACCAGCACCACGCCGATGAGGTTGCCGGTTTCGTCGCGAACGGGGGCGCCGGCGTCGCTGATGGGGATTTCGCGGCCGTCGCGGCTGCGGAGGATGGTGTGATTGGCCAATCCGACGACGATGCCCTCCCGGAGCACGCGGGTTACCGGGGACTCGACCGGCTGGCCGGTTTCTTCGTTAACGATGGGGAAGACTTCCTGGATCGGGCGGCCGCGCGCCTCGGCCAGGGACCACCCCGTCAGACGCTCGGCAACCGGATTCAGATACTCCACGCACCCGGTGGCGTCGGTGGTGAGCACTGCATCGCCGATGCTTTGAAGGATCACCCTGGCGCGATCCGGGGATGGCCCCGGTGTTGGGATGCCGCCGTTGGTGACCGGCGCCGGTCGAAACCGCACTTGCAGGGTGCCGTCCGCGTCTCGGACAAGTTCCCACAGGACCGCCCATGGGGATCCATCAGCGCGCCGGCACCAACCATGACCGAATGGTGGGAGATCGCCGGCGGACCGTGCCGGCTCGATGGCGGGCGACGGGTTGGGGGTGTCCAAGAGTTCGGTCCAGGACCGGCCCAAAAGATCCCGTTTCTCCCAGCCTGTGACCTGTAGAAAGGCCGGATCGACGTCCTCAATCCGGCCCCGTGCATTGAGCCGGATTGTGCATCCCAGTGCCTGGTCGGACTGGCCGCCGGTGTTGGAGTGGGGCTCAGGTGGATTTCGGGGTGCGGACATATGGCAGGTGAGCTTGGGTGTGGGCGGGCGTGATTCGTGACGGCGTGAGGTCCGGTGAACCGCGGGAGTGGAGTGAAATCCTCGTCCTGGGTTGCCCGCTCGCTGCCGGATCGGACAACGATGCGTTCGCCGCCTGGGTTGAGGACCTACCGGGCATAGGCGCGGACTGCGGCAACAACCTCGCGCGTCCAAGGTAATCTGCCATCGGCGCGGTATCGGTCAAGTAATGCAATCCTTTAGGCCTTTTGTGACTTGAGACACGTGGTCGGTCGGTGCGTCGCCGTGCGGTGCTGTCCGTGCGGTGGCGTCAAATCGGTTCGCTTTGACGCCGGCCCCTGGTGTGGTGGACAGGCGCGGATCCGGGGCCGGGCCGGGCAACCTGATCCGGCGCAAGAACGAGAATTGCGGTGTCACCAGGAAATCCTCAAGGCGGTGTGAGGGCGAAGTCGGACCCGGTGGTTCGTTTCCATCAGCCTCTTGCCCGGCGTTGCAATCGTGCGGCTGGCGGATGCCGGGTTGGGCATTTAGCCACACGTTGGCAGTATGAGTGCCGGGGTCAGGGCGCGCCGCTGTTTTGTTCCTTTGCGGCCAACCGGTGGGATGCCGGGTTTTTGGGTTGTCCTGGCGGATCGAAATCCGGGCCTGCCTGGCCTTCAGCGGGGCCCCGAAGGGGACTTGTCAGCGGGATCCTCTTGTGCTAGAAAGAGCGGCGGATTGCGGGTGTGGTTCAATGGTAGAACGCGGGCTTCCCAAGCCTGAGACGAGGGTTCGATTCCCTTCACCCGCTCCAAATTTTTTTGTGGATCCGACCTGTTTCCGCCGGTTTTGGTCTCCTTGTCCTTCCAAGGCTTCCGACGCGTGGGACGGGACCGCAATGGCAGTCGAAGGTAGGTATTCGAGGGAGGTTCGCAGGGCTTACAGAGGTGCCAGGTTGGTCAGCAGCGGACCGGGGCCTGATGTGCGTTGTGCGGATGGGTCGCGGTGTGAGCCGCGAAAGCCGGTTCTGACCGGCCGGCCCGGCAACGGTTGAGCGGAGTGCCGTTTTTGGGTCAGTTTGACCTCTGGGGGCTCGAAAACGGTGGCAGTGGCAGGGGCCGCGCGGTGGCAGGTCCGTTGCGTTTGGGTGTTCGGCTGTTTGCCCGCGGCCTGCTCATGCCCGGGGCGGGCGGACTGGAAGAGGTAACCCCGGCCGGGCTGGTGCAATGCGGCCTGCCGCGAATTGAGCTTCAGCGGATGGGCGGGGTTCTCAGAACCCTGCCAGGTTGGTTCGAGCAGCTTCGGTGACGGCCCAGAGGTTGACGGGTATGAGGCTGCGACCGAACTTCAGGAACCGCACGCTACCGTCGATGAAGGCGAAGTTGGACCCTCCGGATCGGGTTCCGGCTCCTGCGCCGGAGTGCCGGCTTTGTTCGACCTCGTCCACGTCGTTGCCGTTGCCCTCGTAGAAGTCCATGTAATAGTGGGGCGATCGGGTCTCCTTTTCACCGAACAGGATGGTATCGGAGGGATGCCGGACCATGAGTTCCTTCATCCCTTGTGGGTATTGGGCTTGGACGTAGGCCTGCCACTGCTCTGCGGACAGCACGCTCTGGAAATAATCGTTGAAGGCGTTGATCAGGTAGCTGCGGGGGGCGCCGTCAGCGGGATAGAGGTTGGTGTTGACGGGCTGGGTGGCGGGATTGGGCCCGTCACTGGGACACACCAGGAGTCGCAACTCGCGGTAGTAGGGTTGGAGCCGGTGCGGCCAGCGGCCGTTGACCAACCGCGGCGGGAAGAAGCCTTCGTTGTCGTCCACGTACAGCCGTGTGGCCAGGGCGAGCTGGCGCAGGTTGTTGTTACAGGAGATGCGTCGTGCGGTCTCCTTGGCCCGGCCCAGGGCGGGGAGCAACATGCTGGCCAGGATGGCTATGATTGCGATGACGACCAGCAACTCGATCAGGGTGAATGCGGCGGCTGAGGTATTATGCCGGGGCGTCGCCCCCTGAATAGATGGGGCCGGACAGCGTCCATTTCTGTGGATCATGTCGGGCAAAAACATTTTTCTCCTCGTGGTCGTGGTGGCGCTGTTCGGTTTCAGTCTCTATCGGGTGATGGACTGGTTGCGGCCGCCGGATATTCAAATGGTACACACCATTCGGCCTAATCCTCGTTACGATCCCGCCCGGCCGGTTCGTCGGGGCGGCCCGGGGCGGTTGCCGTATCTGGTGACCTTTTCGCTGGATCGAACCGTGCGTTTGAAGGAGGTGCGGTTGGTGCCCACGGCCATGTTGGCCACCAACAAGTACGCTTCCGGGCTCTGGCACCTGGTGTCGGATTCGAATTCGATTCCGGTGCGCGCCATTGTGTACGGGCAGCCGATCCGGGGCATGCGACCTCATGTGCCCGGTGCATGGGCGGATCCGTTGGAGCCCGGCGCGGAGTACACGTTGCTGTTGCAAACCGATGCCGGTTCGGTTCGGTACGAGTTCCGCACACCGTCGAACCTGCCCGTGCGGCGGTGACGTCCCAGGGGAGGGGCCGGCTCGTGGGGGTGCGTTCGGGTCGGGTTGAAACCCCGTGGGTTTCCGGACCTGACGGGCTTGATGGGCTGCGGTGCCCCGGGTGGGATCTGGCCGGGGATCGGTCGTGTTCGAACTGCGGGGGGTACGGGAAAGGGCGACCGGGACGGAAGCCCGTGCCGGGCGTGCATTGGGCCCGTCCCCAATGGGGGGCGACAGGGGTGACGCTCAGCCCAGTTCCTCCACGGGCCCGACGGTGGCGACCATTTGGCGGAGGGTGGTCTTGAGGATTTTGCCGGTGGCGTTGCGGGGAAGGGTTTCCATGAACACGATGCGCCGGGGCAGCTTGTAGTCGGCCAGCCTTTCACGCAGGAATTGCAGGATCGGGCGCTCCGCGAGGGTGGCTCCCTCGGCCGGGGCAATGAACGCCAACGGTTGCTCACCCCGGCGCGGATCCGGCACACCGATGACGGCGGCTTCTTTAACGCCGGGGTATTGGTAGAGTACCTCCTCGATTTCGCGCGGGTACACGTTGATGCCGTTGACGAGGATCATGTCCTTTTTGCGATCGGTGATGTAGAAGTAACCCTCGCTGTCCTGGTAACCGACGTCGCCGGTCAACAACCAGCCATTGCGCAGGACCTGGGCGGTTTCGTCGGGGCGATTCCAGTAGCCGAGCATGACGTTGCCGCCGCGTACACAGATTTCCCCGACGGTGTGGTGCGGAAGCAGGTTGCCCGCGTCGTCCTGGATGGAGACCTCCACGTTCGGGATGGGTATGCCGATGGACCCCGGCTTGCGTTTGTGGATGGGATTTTTGGTCACCACGGGGCTGGCCTCGCTCAGGCCGTAGCCTTCCAGCAGGGGGATACCGAACCTCGCTTCGAAATCCTTCAGGATTTGCACCGGCAGGGGCGCCGCACCGCTGATGCAGAGTCGCATGGGCAGCGGTGGCTGCAGGGGTGCACTGATGATGGCGCGGTAGAAGGGTGGGATGGCAGGCAGGACGGTGGCTTGTCGTTGCAGGAGCTCGGCCAGGGCGTTGCGGGGCGGGTGCAGGGACCGAACCAGGACCATGCTGCCGCCGATGAGGAGCGGCAGCAGCATGCCTACGGTGATCATGTAGCTGTGGAACAGCGGCAGGAGCACGGCGATGCGGTCGGCCTGCACGGCCTGCAGGACCTGTCGGCAGCTCTCCACGTTGTGGAGGAGATTGCCGTGGGAGAGCATGGCCCCCTTGGGGCGGCCGGTGGTGCCGGAGGTGTAGATCAGCACTGCCAGTTCCCCGGTCGGCCTGTGGAATCCGGGCGGTTCCCACCCGGCCGGTGCGGGGGCGAGCCCGGCGAACTGCTCGGCGAGCCAAAGGCGGAGGTCCGGGTGCACCGCCTGAAGGGCCGGAGCGTGCCGGGCCAGTTCCTCCTCCGTGATGAGGAGCCGGACCCCGGCGTCGCCCAGGATGTAGTTGACCTCGTCGGGTTTGAGGAAGTTGTTGATGGGCACGGCGACAGCGCCCGTGGTGAGGGTGCCCAGGAAGGCGGGGATGAACTCGGGCCGGTTTTTGAGCCAGAGCCCCACGCGGTCGCCCGGTTGGACACCGAATTCCTGTGTGAGCGCCCGGGCAACTGCGCGGGTTTGTCGCAGCAGCGCGTGGTAGGGGATTTCTTCGGGCCCCCAAAACACCGCCGTTTGGTGGGCGTGGGTTTCGGCCGAGGTGGTGAAGGCGACCGGCAGGTTCATGCAAGTCGTGTAATGGATTGCTGGTGGCGGGGCAAGGCGATCTGCCGGGTTTGAATCCCCGGGCGGTGACGGCGAGCGTTCCAGGGAGGGACCGGGAAATGGGGCGTGTTGAGGCACGGTAGGTTTGGGGTGGGGCGAAAATCCGGCATGGGGCGGGGCGGTGGACCTGCGGGGTGTGCGCGGTGGAGTGGACGGTTCAGGGGGTGGACCTGGGTGGAGGTGGTTGGGAACCGGTCTGGGGGCCGGGCGCGTCCAGGTCGATCAGAATGTCGCGGGGTTCGGCCCCCTTGCTGGGCCCCACGATGCCGCGGCGTTCCAGTTCGTCCATGATCCGGGCGGCCCGGGTGTAGCCGAGTCGGAGACGCCGCTGAAGGAGCGAGACGCTGGCCTTTTGTTCGCTGCGGATGACCTCGATGCACTGCTGGATGAGTTCCTCGTCCTCGTTGAGTCCGTTGTTTTCGTCGAGGCTGGACGACGGGCGCGAGAGCTGTTCGTGGATTTCGAGGTCGTAGTTGGGTTTGCCCTGTTTGGCGATGAAATCCACGATGCGCTGGATTTCCTCGTCGGTGATGAGCGCGCCCTGGGCCCGGATGAGTTTGGCCGAGCCGGGCGGCAGCCAGAGCATGTCGCCCTTGCCGAGGAGTTTTTCGGCGCCCATGGCATCGAGGATGGTCCGCGAATCCACCCGGGAGGCGCATTGGAAGGCGATGCGGGCGGCGATGTTGGCCTTGATGACGCCGGTGATCACGTCCACGCTGGGGCGCTGGGTGGCCACGATGACGTGGATGCCGGCGGCTCGGGCCATCTGGGTGATGCGTGCAATGGCCATTTCCACATCGGCAGGGGCCACGAGCATCAGGTCCGCCAGCTCATCAATGATCACCACGATGTAACTGAGTTTTTCCGGGATGACGATGTCCTCCTCGCGCGGCACCACGATTTCCTCGTCCACCTCGACGGCAAAACCGTCGGCGGAGGGTTCGATCTTTTCCTTGCGGGCTTTCAGGGGCAGTTCGGGTTCGCGTTCGGGCAGGGGCTTGTTTCGGGGCCGGCTGTTGAAGGAGGTGATGTTACGGACGCCGACCCGGGCGAAGATCTGGTAGCGCTTCTCCATTTCGTTGACGACCCAGCGCAGGGCCAGGATGACCTTTTTGGGGTCCGTCACCACCGGCACCACGAGGTGAGGGAGACTGTTGTACTGCTGCAGCTCCACCACCTTGGGGTCAATCATGACGAACCGGAGCTGGTCGGGCGTGAACCGGTAGAGCAGCGACGCGATGATCGCATTGATGCACACCGACTTGCCGGAGCCGGTGCTGCCCGCGATGAGAAGGTGCGGCATCTCGGCCAGGTCGGCGATGATGGGCTGGCCGTAGACGTCCTTGCCCAGGGCCAACGGGATGCGAGCCCGGGTGTTGCGCCATTCCTCGGATTCGAGCAGGTCGCGAATGACGACCTTGGTTTTGACGCGATTGGGGACTTCGACTCCCACGGAGCTCTTGCCCGGTACGGGTGCCAGGATGTGGATGCGTTCGGCTTTCAGGGCCGCGGTGAGGTTGTTGGTCAGTGCCGTGATCCGTTCCAATTTGACCCCCGGGGCCGGATGCAGCTCGTACCGCGTGATGGTGGGGCCCTTGGTGATGTCGCCCAGTTCCACGGGAATGTCGAACTGGGCCAGCGTTTGTTGGATGAGCCGCGCGTTGGCCAGCAATTCTTCCCTGGATTCACCGGGCCGTGCGGGCACTTCAGGGGGATTGAGCAGGTCCAGCCCCGGTAGCTGATAGTTGCCGATGACCGGGGGCGCTGCGACGGCGATGGGTTTGGGCTTGCGCGGCTTGCCGCTCGTGGTGGCCGCTGCCGGGGCCGGTGTTGGTGCGGTTGGGGGTGCCGGTGTCACGGGCTTGGACGGGGCGGGTGGTTGGGTCTTCGCGACCTCATCCGAGCCGGCTGTGGTGACGGTCGCGGGGGCCGGGCGATCGGTGGGAGTGGTTGTTTCGTCCGCGTCCTCCGGTTGCTTGGCAACTGCGGGCTCGGGCTCGGGTTCCGGGGATTCCCCGGCGGTGGTGGGCACGGGGGCCGACCGCGTTGCGGGGGGCTCGGATTCCGTCTTGCGCTGCGGTACGCTCAGATCGCGGATCCTGGGTTCCGGGACCGGTTTCAGGTCGGCACCCACCCCGGCGCGGGCCAGCTCCTCCTGCAGGGCTTTCCTGCGTTTTTCGAGTTCCTCGGCCTTTTGCTCGAGGGGTGAGGGGGCAACGCCTCGCGATCGGAGTTCCCGAAGCCGAACCGGCAGGGCACGGAGCCAATCGAACAGTTGGAAGTTGGAGAGGTAGACCAGGCTGGCTGCGTAGAGGGTGGTGTAGGTAATCGTGGCTCCCACCGTGCCGAGCGTCCAAAAGAACCAGTCATAGCTGAAGGCGCCCAGGAAGCCTCCCACGCTGGGTGCGCCCAGCAAGGTCCTCCAGCTCCGCAGGATCGGCCAATCGTTGGCCATGTGGAGGAGGCCGGAACCGGAGAGAAACCACACCAACAGCCATGGCCAGCGGCGGAGCAGGTGGTCGAGTGCGCTCCACCAACAGGCAGCGCTCATGAGCAGCAGGGCCGGGGGCAGAAAGAAGGCCATTAGGCCAAAAAGGAAGAAAGAGGCGTTGGCCAGGTGCGCCCCGATCGGGCCGGCCAGATTGTGCACGGGTTGATTGGGCGGGTCGCGATGCAGCGGCAGGTCGTAACGATCAAACGACCATTGTGCCACCAACAAGAACAAACCCGCCGCAGCCAACACCACCCCCACCAATTCCCGGGGTACGCGGCTTTGATTGGGCTGCGCCATCCTCCGCGCCATGCCGCCACCGTAGCACCGTTGGGGAGAGGTGGGAAGAGAGATGTGCGGGATCGGACCGACCCGGTCTGATCCGCCGGATCCGTCCAAGCCTGATGGTGCCAAAACGTCACGTCACAGAGCGGGAAGTTGTGATTGCCCGGTCAGAAGTGTGCCAACATGACACTAATGGAGGGTCTAGTGGATTCGCATCATGTTGATGAACAGTAGCTTACATGTGAGTGGGCGTATTGGCATGGTTTTGGCTTGTGGTGAGGTGGTTTGAGAAAGGAGAGGTTGCCTATGAGCATGCAGGTCAGGCGTATGGAACGGCGGAATCCCACGTTTTGGGATCAGCTGGAGAGTTTGCAGGAAGAGGTGGATCGGCTTTTGGACGCGGCGTTTGCCGCTGCGGGTGCAAGTTCGACCTTGTGGGGCGAGCACGCGCCGGCGGTGGACCTGGTGGAGGAATCCGATCGGCTGGTTTTGCGGGTGGATTTACCCGGGATGCGTCGTGAGGACATTCAGGTCACACTGCACGACGGGTGTGTGACGGTGGCCGGGGAGAGGCGTGCTGACGAGCGTTATGCCCGGGCCCAGGTGCATCGGGCGGAGCGTGTGCTGGGCCGGTTCCAACGCACCATCTCGTTGCCCGTGCCGGTGGCTGCGGACCAGATCACGGCCCGGTACCGGGACGGCGTATTGGAGGTGGTGTTGCCGAAGGCGGAAGAGGCCCGGCCGAAACAGATCCAGGTGCAAACGGACTGAGAAAGGAGGGCAGCCATGGAGAAGGAGCAAGTTGTCCAAGCATCGCAGGAAATGAAACCGGCCGGTTCGCAAGAGGGCCGGGTGACCCGGATGCCTTCGCGCCGGCGTTGGTTGGTGCCGGCGGTGAACATTTACGAAACCCCCCAAGAGTTCGTGATTGAGGCGGAGATGCCCGGGGTGGCCCGCGATGGGCTGGAAGTGACGTTGGAAGGGAATCAGCTGACGATTCTGGGCCGGCGCAATCCCGACGCAGCCGAGGGTCGGTTCCTGTTGCGGGAGCGCGGTGCGGGTTTGGAGTACCGTCGGGTGTTTGAGCTGGATCCTTCGGTGGACGCGAATCGGGTGACGGCCCGGCTGGAGCAGGGTTTGCTGACGCTGGTCCTGCCGAAGGTGCAGGAGTTGCAACCGCGTCGGATACCGGTGACGGATTGAGCCGGGATTGGAGTTTGTCCGGCGGCGTCGGAGGGGGCGCCGCTCTTCTTTTACTTTTGGGCCGGCCAGGCCCAGGTGGTGACCTGGAACCGCATGGGCGTGTTAGTTCGGAGCACGTCCACCAGGACGGTCTGGCCCGGTCGGCGCGTAAGCATTTCCGCCTGCAGGGTGCCCGCATCCGGCACGGGTTTGCCGTCGAGGGCGTAGATGATGTCACCGGGGCGCAATCCGGATCGGGCGGCGGGTGCCCGGGGGTCAATGCCGGCCACCAACACGCCGGTCTGGCCCGGGGGAGCTGGTTGGATGTAGACGCCGAGGATGGAGCCCTGTTGGCGGGCGGCGGTGACCTGGGCGATCTGGGTCGGTGACAAACCGGGCGTGTTTTGGAGTGCCTGGAGCAGCCTGGCGTTGGCTTCGCGCAGGGATTCCAGTTCCTCCAGCTGTTTGCGAAGCTGGGTGACCTCATTGCGCAGGCGCAGCAGTTCCCGTGTGCCTTCGGAGGACAATCCGGCCGAGGCCAGTTCACGGTTGGAAGCCCGGAGTTGTTCGTTTTGGAGGCGCAGGGTTTCCAGTTCGACCTGGAGATCGCGGAGGGTAGCCAGTCGGTTTTGGGCCTCGTGCCATTGGCGCCGCTGCTGCCAATGGATGGCGGCCAGCGCGGCCAACGCCAGCGACAGAACCGCGCTCAGGCACCAGGGTACTGTGGTTCCGGTCTTCACGTTTCTCACCTCACCGACGGGGACGACGGGTCGTGTCCCGTTCCAGCATGGGCGTGGACGGGTGCGGGTGCAAGTCGTCCCCGGTCGCGCCCGCGCGGCGTGCAGTCCGGTGGGGCGGTTGCGGTGAGGGTTTGGGCAGCCGGGCGGGGCCGGCTGTTTCGGGGGTTGACAGGGCCGGTTGTTATTTCGATGATTGGCGAAACATGGAAACAATGGCTCGGGTGGTTGCGGTGGCCGGGGCGCTGTCCGATCGGCAGCGGTTGCGGATTCTGGCCGCTCTGGAGGGCCGCGAATGTTGCGTGTGTCAACTGGTGGCCCTGCTGGGGCTGGCCGTGTCGACCGTCTCGCGGCATCTCTCCGTTCTGGAACGGGCCGGTCTGATCCAATCGCGCAAGGAAGGGCGCTGGGTGTACTATCGGCGGGTGGCCCGGCCCGGGTCGGAGGTGGTGCGCGGGGCTCTGGGATGGGCGTTGAAAGCGGTGGCGGGCGATTCGTGCGTTCAGGCGGACCGGCGGGCCCTGGAGAGGATTCTGTCTCAGGACCCGCACGGGTTGTGTCGGCGACTGTGCCGGGGCGGGGTTCGCGGAAGCGGCGGAGCCCGGGTGCAGCGGCCGGTTCGGAGCCCGTGATCCCGGAGGGGCTTTCAAGGGGGCGCAGTGGATCCGGTACGGGGATTCCTGCGGCGCAAGGGCGGAAGGTGTGGCGATTTCAATGGCTTTGGCAGGGCAAACGAAAAACCGGGAAGAAGGAGGAGAGCAGGGCATGAGCACGACGATGACGAAACGGTTGAACGTGTTTGAGCGGTATTTGTCGTTGTGGGTGTTGTTGTGCATGGGGGTTGGGGTGGCGCTGGGCCGGCTCTGGCCCGGGGCGGTCCAGGCGTTGCAGCGGCTGGAGTTTGTGGAGGGCTCGCAGGTGAACGTGCCCATCGCGGTGCTGATCTGGCTGATGATTTATCCGATGATGTTGAAGGTGGATTTCACGGCGGTGGGCGGGATTGCGCGGCGTCCCAAGGGCCTGATGGTGACCCTGTTTGTGAACTGGCTGGTGAAACCGTTCAGCATGGCGTTTTTTGCCTGGTTGTTTTTGCAGCATGTCTTTTCTGCATGGGTGGATCCGGAAACGGCGCGCAACTACACGGCGGGTCTGATCATTCTGGCGGCGGCGCCCTGCACGGCCATGGTGTTTGTGTGGAGCTATCTCACGGACGGGGATCCCGTCTACACCCTGGTGCAGGTGGCGGTGAACGATTTGATCATGCTGTTCGCGTTTGCGCCCATTGTGATGTTTCTGTGCGGAGTGGCCCAGGTGATCGTTCCGCCGAAGGTGCTGGTGACGTCGGTGGTGGTGTTTATTGTGATTCCGTTGGCGGCGGGATATGCGACCCGGGCGTGGTTGTTGCGGCGACACGGTCGGGAGTGGTTCGAGCAGCAGTTCCTGCCGAGGTTTCATCCGGTGACCGTGGTGGCCCTGCTGGCCACGCTGGTGCTGATTTTTGCGTTTCAGGCGGGGAACCTGACGCAGCGGTGGTTTGCCGTGGTGCTGTTGGCAGTGCCGATCCTGGTGCAGGTGTATTTCAATTCCGGTCTGACGTATCTGTTGATGCGGTTGTTTCGGGTGCCGCATTCGGTGGCGGCGCCCGGAGCGCTCATCGGAGCCAGCAACTTTTTCGAGCTGGCGGTGGCCGTGGCCATTACGTTGTTCGGCCCCGAGTCGCCGGCGGCCCTGGCTTGTGTGGTGGGAGTGCTGGTGGAAGTGCCGGTGATGCTTTCGGTGTGCCGGTTCTGTAATGCCACGAGACCCTGGTATGAGCGCGGTCTGGCGAGCACGGGAGCTGCGGGTTCCTGAGGACGGCGCGGGGCCTGGAATCCTGGTCCGGCCGGGTGCCTGAGGGGTGGCTGCCGGCGGGACGATGGTGGCCGCGGCGGTTTGTGGTCTGGCCGGGGCTTTGCGCGCTGTGGAAGGGTGCGCCCACGGACCCGTGGCGCGGTGCGGGCTGAAGTGATGGGGTTTTTTAGCGCGGCTGGTGGAATCGGACCAGGTAGATCAGGGCGAGGAAGTCGTAGAGGGCATGGACGATCATCGGGGGTATCAAGGAGGTGCCTGCGAGACAGAACCCGCCGAGGTAGAGTCCCAGGATCAGGGTGAGCCCCATGTACGCGCGGTTTATGCAATGGGCCAGGGCAAAGAGGATGGATGCGAGGGTCCAGCCAGGGATGGGGCCGAGGTATTGGGCGGCCCACCCTTGGATGGCTCCGCGGAAGAGCAGTTCCTCGCCGACGCCGGCCAGCAGCGAGATGAAGGCAAGCTGCCAGGTTGTCCATGGCGTGAACAGGGGTCGGGCGAACTCCTCGAGAACCTTTCGAATGGAGAGGAGCGGTCCCCTGCGTGCCTGCAGGATTTGAACGAACAGGAGGTATGGGGGCAGGGTGGCTGCGAGGCCCAGGGCGAGCCCCTGCGGGTCGGTCCTCCACCAATCTGCGAACGGACGCGGGTGTGGGACCAGGGCCAGCCCGCCCAACAGACCAAGGGCGATTTCCAACCCGCAGCCCATCTGAAAGAAGCGTCGGCTGAGCTCGGCGTCCGGTTGCATGGGACTCACGGTATCAGAGGTTCGGTTTCGAGGCAGGTCTGACCGTCCCGTATCCGACACGCGCTTCGGGGCGGGGTGACGGTGGAGG
Source organism: Limisphaera ngatamarikiensis (assembly GCF_011044775.1). NCBI lineage: Bacteria > Pseudomonadati > Verrucomicrobiota > Verrucomicrobiia > Limisphaerales > Limisphaeraceae > Limisphaera > Limisphaera ngatamarikiensis. The sequence continues at coordinate 65,735 of NZ_JAAKYA010000029.1, forward strand.
GGGCGGGTTGTTGTTGGGGTCCGGATGTCGCATAAGATCGGCCGGCCGGAGCGGCGGGTTGGGTCGTGGCGGCCGGGGCGAGTGCGTCGGGTGTGACGACTCCCTCATGAGGCTCCGGTGTTCTTCGGCCTGGGCGGGACCCTTATGGCAAGCCATGTTCAGGCAGTGGATCTGGAGGTTGGGGGTCTTGGGAGGGGATGTGGCGCCGGGCATCGCCGGGCCGGGGGGAGGGGCTGCGGAGGGTCTGAATCCCTGCGTGAAGCGATGATGCGGTTCGGCTGATGTGGGGAGGTGACGGCGATGATGGCAGGCACGGAGGCAATGGGTGGCAGGGCTGTCCCTGTGGCGGTGGCATTTCGGGTCTTGCGAGGTTGTGAAGCGTGTAGGGGTGGCCGGGTCGCGCCCTGAGCATTTGCGTTCGGGGTGTTGTGGCTTGACGGGCTTGTGGCCGGCGATAGTTTGCGAGTCTTGAATTTGCGGATCAGCAAGTTGCAGGCATGAATGATGGGCGCAAGGTGGGTCGGGACCGACGACAGCGCAGGGGGTGGGGGCGACCGCATGAGAGGGGTCGGGGTTGGTACCTGGGTTGGGCGGTTCTGGCGGTGGCAACCGGTGCGGTGACCGCTTCCGGTCAGGAGGCTTTGCGCTCCTCGCTGACGGGGCAGATGGCGTTGGAAGCCAAGCGCCGGCGGATTGCGGCCGGGTGGGGCGATCTCCGGCTGGGGGCGTGGCGATTCGACCTGAACGCGACCCTGGCGCTGGAGTTGAACGACAATATCCGGTACGAGGAGGTGAACCCGCGGTCGGATCTGGTGGTTCGTCCCGGCTTTGCCGTGGCGGCGCTCTATCCGGTGACGGAAAAGAACGTGCTGACGCTGAACAGCGGCATCAGCTACAACGCGTTTCTGACGCATCCGGACCTGAACTACCTGCACGTTTCGCCGGATTCGAATCTTTCCTTCGACGTTTTTGTCGGGAACCTGTTGTTGAACTTCCACAATCGGTTTCATTACACGCAGGAGGTGGCGGATCAGCCGGATGTCCGGGGCAGTTTCAACTATGGTCGGTTGGACAATCAGTCGGGTCTGCTGGCGGTGTGGGATCTGAACAAGCTGGTGGTGGCGTTCAACTACGATCACCAGATCTACCAGTCCACCGATGACCGGTACCGGTTTACGGATCGCACGGCCGAACTCTTTGGGTTGCGCGTGGGCTGGCTGGTGACGCCGCTGACGCCGGTGGGACTGGAGTTTGGGGTGGGTTGGACGGATTTCAACAATGAGGACCCCGGCCTGCCGATTCGGCTGAATGACCTGTTTCATTACAGTGCCGGCCTGTTTTACGAAATGCCGGCGGGTCGGTTTATTCGGCTGCGGGCAGGTGCGGGGTACGTGGTTTATGATCCGACCACCGACGTGATGATCGGGGGCCGGGGTGGCGAGCCTGTGGATGGGGTTTATGCGGACCTGTCGGTGCAGCATCAGCTCACGCAGCACATTCGGTATGTGTTGTCGGCCGGGCAGCAGGTACGGTCGGGGTGGTATGCGGACGCCCTGCGCTCCTGGTACGGGAATTTGACCGTGAGTTGGAATATTTTGCGCGGATACTCGCTGGCCACCAGTGCCGGTTACGAGCGATCGGAGGAGGAGGGCGGATCGTGGTTTGTGGATCCGGAGGTTTATGATCGTTATTCGGTGGGGGTGGCGATTGGGAAGCGGCTGGGGCCGAACCTGGCGGCCAGTTTGGGGTACAGCCATATTGTCCGGGACTCGAACATCCATTGGCGCAGTTACACGCAGAATCGCCTTGTCCTGACGGGGACGTATACGTTTTAATGAAAGCTCTGATGAAAAAGGTGGGTGGGATCATCCTGGGTCTGGTTGCGGGTGTGGGTTTGTTGGTGGCGGCGGAGGGGGATGCATCGCCGCCGGGGGCACCGGCGTCGGGGAACGAAACGCCGGCGGTGACACGCGTGCCGGAGGGGAATGCTGCGAGTGCGGCCGGTGCGGCCGATTCGACCGGGGCGGTCCCTCCGGTGGTGCCGGTGGTTTTGGATGATCGGCACCCTTTGGCGCCGGGGGACAAGCTCAGTTTTCAGATTCTGGAGGACCGGGACCCGCCGAAGCAGTTGACGGTGACGGATTCCGGGGAGCTGGATGTTCCGTACGTGGGCCGGGTGTCGGTAGCGGGCAAAACGTGCAAGCAGGTGGCGGCGGAGCTGAAGAAGCTGCTGGAGCAGGATTACTATTATCGGGCGACGGTGGTGCTGGGGCTGGACCAGATCAGCAAGACGGCCGGGCGGGTGTACATTTGGGGTCAGGTGCGGAACCAGGGGGCGATTGAGATTCCCACGGGGGAGAATTTCACCGCCGGCAAGGCCATTTTGCGGGCGGGTGGTTTTTCGGACTTTGCGAACAAGAAAAAGGTGCGTTTGGTTCGAACGAAGCCGGATGGGACCCGGCAGACGTTCGAGCTGAACATGGAGAACATTTTGGAGAGGGGCAGAATCGAGGAGGACGTAACCCTGCAGCCGGACGATTTCATCATTGTTCCGGCTCGGCTGATCAACTGGTGAAAGGAGCATGAACGAGTATCCACAGCCGGCCCCGGAGAACCGGTCGGTTCGGAGTGCCCGGTTTTTCACGGTGTTGCAGCGCTGGCGCAGTTTGTTGCGCCGGCACTGGTGGGTGTTGCCCGGGTGTGCCCTGTTGGCGATGGCGGTGCACCTGATCGTTGTGTGGAATTCGCCCCCGGCGTATGCGAGCCGGGGCAAGATGATCGTGAACGTTCGGATCCAGGTGCAGACGGGGGCCAACTACATCGAGGAGCTGAGCAACTTTCTGGGCACCCAGGTGGCGCTGATGCAGAGCGACACGGTGTTGAACCGGGCGGCGGAGCGGGTGCATGCCGGCCGACCGGACCTTGTGCCGGTGCCGGTGAAGGTGACGGTGGGGGTGACGCCGAAGACGACCGTGTTCAATCTCCGCGCCGTGGGATCGGATCCGGCGTATGTGCAGGCGTACCTGGACGCCGTGATGGAGGAGTTCATCAATTTGAAGAAGGAGATGCGCACGCGCAGTTCGGATGTGACCCTGGCCGGGATCACCGAGGAGGTGGCGCGATTGGAGAAGGAGCTGAAGCAGTATGAGGACGAGCTGCTGCAGTTTCAGGCCACCAACAGCATCGTGTTCCTGCAGGAGCAGGGCAACGTGGCGGGCAATTATCTGGCGCAGTTGAACCAGCAACTGGCCATGTTGCAGAGCGAGTTGAACCTGTTGAACATGCTGGATCTGGAGCAGAACCTGGAACGGCAGCAGGCGGCCGGGGTGATCACCGGGGTGCGACCCGTCCCCCCGGGGCAACAGCGCAGTCCGGTGGACGTGCTGCGGGCCGATTCGGAATACCTCAAGGTCAAACAGGAGATCCAGGTGTTGAAGGCGGAGGAACAGCAATTGTCGGAGTACCTCCGGCCCAAGCATCCGAAGATGATTGCGCTGCGGGAGGAGATCCAGCGGAAGGAAAAGCTGCTGGACATCGTGCGCGAGCAGAGTGCCGAGCAGATCGAGAACCGGAAGAAGTCGCTGCAGTTGCAGATTGAGAACCTCCAGAAGGAGATCAAGCAATGGGAGGCGCGTGCGTTGGAGGCCAGCAGCAAGATGGCGCAGTACCAGAAGATTCGCGCGAACATCAACCGGGTTCAGAGCCTGTACGACCGGCTGTTGCAGACGATGCAGGCGGTGGGGGTGGACAAGGACATCATTCCGGAGTCGGTCACGATTCTCGAGCGTGCCTCGGTGGCGGAGCCGGATCGGCTGAGTCTGTCGGTCAGTCTGGCGTTGGCGGGTCTGGTGGGGTTGATGCTGGGGATGGGGCTGCTGTTGATTGTGGAGCGGTTTGACGACCGGATGAACACCTTTGTGGAGCTGCAGGATCATTTTGAGGAACCGGTGTTGGGACAGATCCCGCGGGAGCGGTCGGGTCGAAACGGCGATCTGCCGTTGTTGCGTCCGGACGATGATCGGCACGCGTTTGCGGAGGCCTACCGTAATGTGAGGTCGTCGTTGTTGTTCATGCCGGCCGGGAACGGGAGTGAGAAGCCCCGGCTTCTGCTGGTGACGAGTTCGATTCCGAACGATGGGAAGTCGATGACCACGGCCAATCTGGCCATCACGCTGGCGTTGGGCGGGGCGCGGGTGTTGCTGGTGGACGCCGACCTGCGCAAGGGTGTGCTTCACCGGCGGTTCGGGGTGGAGAACTCCTCCGGCTTCTCGGAGGTGCTGCAGCAGAAGACGGATTGGAGGGAGGTGGTCCGGCCGACCTCTGTTCCGAACCTTTGGGTGGTGCCGAGCGGGACGCCGACGCAGAACTCGAGCGAGTTGTTCCTGCAGCCGGTGACACGGCGGGTGCTGGAGGAGATGGCGGCTGCCTACGATTACGTGGTGCTGGACACGCCCCCGGTGATGGCTGCGGACGACGTAACCACGCTGGCGCCGCTGGCGCACGGGGTGATTTTCGTGGTTCGCGCGCAACACACCTCGGCGAGGGTGGCCCGGGCGGCGCTGGACCTTTTGTACCAGCGGAACGTGAAGGTGTTGGGGCTGGTGTTCAACGCGGTGAACCCGCGAACGGGCGAGTACTATTACTACTCGCGGTACAAGGACTACTACCACCGTTCCAGCCGCGCGAAGGCTTGAGATGGCAGGCGGCGGGACGCTGTCGGTGGCGCTGCCCGGATGGACGCCGGCGGTTGCGGCGGAGCGTCCGGCCTGGTTCTGCGTGCGGGCCCAGCCGAGGCGGGAACACGTGGCGGCGGGGCATTTGCGGCTGCTGCGCGAGGTGGAGGTGTTCTTCCCGCGGATTCGTTTCCGGCGTCCCACGGTGCGGGGGGGCGTGTGGGTGACGGAGGCGCTCTTTCCGGGGTATCTGTTTGCGCGGTTTGACTGGGGCCGGCACCTCCGGTGGGTTCAGGCCAGTCCGGGCGTGGTCTGTGTGGTGCATTTCGGGCAGCGGTGGCCGACGATTCCGGCCGCGGTGGTGGAGGAACTGCGCAGGCGCCTGGGCGAGGAGGAGGTGAAGATCCTCGGGGAACGGTTGCGGCCGGGTGACCGGGCACGAGTGATGGGCGGTGTACTTCAGGGACTGGAGGGGGTGGTGGATCGGGTGGTGCCGGCCCGGCGCAGGGTGCAGGTGTTGTTGGAGTTTTTGGGGCGGCAGGTGAGCGTGGAGATTCCCGAGGAACAGGTCAGTCCCTGTTCGGACCTTCGGTTGCGTTTGAATGTGGCCCTGTGAGGCGCCCGCGTGGTTTGCCCGGCTTGGGAGGCGGTGGGCGGGGATTTCTTTTTACGGGGACCGGCTTGCCGGCGTGGTTTGGAGGAAACGGATCAGTTCGTCCACGGCGGCCCGGATTTGCTCGGTGTCGGCCAGGGAATCGTTGTGGGAGCCGCGGAGTTCCCGGAGCCATTTCGGCGGGTGGGCCGCGGCGAAATTGGCCTCGGCGTGGTGGAATCGCACCAGTTCGTCCTGCCGGCTGTGCAGGATGAGCACCGGCACGTGGACGCGGGTCAGGTGGTCACGGGTGGCGTAACGGGTGCGGACGAGCGAACGGACGGGCAGCCATGGGTAGAGTTCGCTTCCGAGGTCGGGGATGCTGGTGAAGGCGCCCATGAGGATGAGGGCGGCCACGGGTTTTTGGGTTGCGAGGTGACTGGCGATGGCGCCGCCGAGGGATTCGCCCACGGCGAGGATGGCCTGCGGGGGATGGCCGCGCTGCACCAGCCATTGCCAGGCGGTTTGTGCGTCGATGTAGGTGCCGGCTTCGTCGGGTCGGCCTTCGCTGCGGCCGTAGCCGCGGTAATCGAAGAGCAACACGGCGATGCCGGTGTCGAGCAGGGCCGAGGCGAGCGGGAGCCGATGACTGATGTTGCCGCCGTTCCCGTGGCAGACTAGGGCGGCGAATTGGGCTCTGGGGGATTGGCCGGCGGCGGGGAAATACCATGCATGGAGGTGCAGGCCGTCCTCGGTGGTGAGGGTGAGATCTTCGAAGGGACGGCCCAGTTCCTCCGGGGATGCGTCGTGGGTCCGTGTGGGGGCGTAGATCTGGTGATGTTCAAACCATCGGAGCATGATCCAGAGCAGGGCGGTGTAGAGGATCAGACGGCCGGTGACCCGCGGCCGGGGGCGGCGGGTGGGGTTTTTGGGGGCCGCGCGCGGTGCGGGTGGGTCGGGACTGTCCATGGGTTGGGGGAGCCGACGTTGCCGGGGCGCGGGCGGGGTGGTGACGGGTTGTCATGCGGGCGCCAGTGCGGTTTGCCGGCAGGCGGCCAGGCGTTCCTCGAACTCGACAATTTCACGGATCTGGGTGAGGAACCATGGGTCGATGTGGGTGAGTTGATGGATTTCTTCGACGGTGAAGCCGGCGCGGAAGGCGTGGCGGATGAAGAAGATGCGTTCGGCGTTGGGGATGGAGAGCTTGCGGATGAGCAGGTCGCGCGGGAGCAGGTCGCGGTCGCCGTAGAGCTGGCCGTCGATGCGCCAGGGTTTGCCGTCGCCGCCCAAGCCGTACCGTCCGATTTCGAGTGAGCGGAGGCATTTCTGGAGGGCTTCCTTGAAGGTGCGCCCGATGGCCATGGCTTCGCCGACGCTTTTCATCTGGGTGGTGAGGGTGGGATCGGCATCGGGGAATTTTTCGAATGCGAAGCGTGGGACCTTGACCACGACGTAGTCGATGGTGGGTTCGAACGAGGCGGGGGTTTCGCGGGTGATGTCGTTGGGGATTTCGTCGAGGCGGTAACCGACGGCGAGTTTGGCGGCGATTTTGGCGATGGGGAATCCGGTTGCCTTGGAGGCGAGGGCGGAGCTGCGGCTGACGCGTGGGTTCATTTCGATGACCACCATCCGGCCGGTTTTGGGGTTGACGGCGAACTGGATGTTGGAGCCGCCGGTTTCGACGCCCACGGCGCGGATGACGGCGAAGCTGGCGTCGCGCATGAGCTGGTATTCCTTGTCGGTGAGGGTCTGGATGGGGGCGACGGTGATGGAGTCGCCGGTGTGGATGCCCATCGGGTCGAAGTTTTCGATGGAGCAGATGACCACGCAATTGTCGGCGTGGTCGCGCATGACCTCCATTTCGAACTCTTTCCAGCCGAGCAGGGATTCCTCGATGAGGATTTCGGACACGGGGGAGAGGTCGAGGCCGCGGCGGGCGATTTCCTCGAATTCGTCGCGGTTGTAGGCGATGCCGCCGCCGGTACCGCCGAGGGTGAAGGCGGGCCGGATGATGAGGGGGAACCGTCCGATGGAGGCGGCAACGGCGCGGGCTTCCTCGAGGCTGTGGGCGGTCCCGCTGACGGGGACGTCCAGGCCGATGCTGAGCATGAGGTCTTTGAAGACCTGGCGGTCTTCCCCGCGCTCGATGGCTTCGGGTTTGGCGCCGATGAGTTCGACGCCGTGGCGGCGGAGTGCGCCCGAACGATGGAGGGCCATGGCGGTGTTGAGGGCGGTCTGGCCGCCGAGGGTGGGCAACAGGACCAGCTTGTGGGGGACATCGGGTGGCGCACCTTCCAAGGGCACGCCCATGCGGCGCAGTTCTTCCAGCTCGCGGACAATGATCTTTTCGACGCATTCGGGCGTGATGGGTTCGATGTAGGTGCGGTCGGCGAACTCCGGGTCGGTCATGATGGTGGCGGGGTTGGAGTTCACCAGGATTACGCGGTAGCCCTCTTCCTTGAGGGCCTTGCAGGCCTGCGTACCGGAATAGTCGAACTCGCAGGCCTGACCGATGATGATCGGGCCCGCGCCGATGATGAGCACGGAATGGATGTCCTTGCGCTTCGGCATAGGCGAGGGAGAGTTAAACCGATGTCCGGGGGTTTGTCAGGGCCGGAATTGGGATCGGGTTGTCGCAGGGCGGGTCGGCGCTGTTGAGGGCCTTCCGTTGGGCGCCCCGGTCCTGGCGGCCGCTTGGGCGCCGGCCAAGGGTCGGGTGTGGAAACCGGAGCCGGACTTGCGGCGGGGCGGGACCGGCTTCAGGCTTGTGGAGTGAAGGGCTTTTTTTCAGTGGCGCCGGCGGCGGCGGGTGCAGCGGGGAGTTGCGATGGATGAGCGGCGCGGGCAGGGTATGGGAGCACGGGCTTGCGGGGTGGGACTTCCGCCGTTGGCGGGTGGGTTGAGATGCGGTTGAGACCATGAATCTGACTGGGCGAACAGGGGCGCGGCGGGTGAGCTTTGGGCCGTGGGGGTCGGTTGGGGCGTTTACGCTGGTGGAGTTGCTGGTGGTGATCGCGGTGGTGGCGGTACTGGCGGCGCTGTTGTTGCCGGCTTTGGGTAGGGGGAAACAGAGGGCGCAGGGGTACCAGTGCCTCAACAATCATCGGCAACTGGTGCTGGCATGGCGCATGTATGTGGATGACAACCGGGACGAGCTGCCGTTCGCCAGCGAGGATCCGCGTCGGCCGGAGACGGCGGCCTGGGCATGGGTGACGGGGTATCTGGATTTGAACCCGAACAACCCGACGAATTGGAATCCGGCCCTGTCGATCGAGCGCAGTCCGCTCTGGCCGTATTGCGGGGGTCAGCGGACGATTTGGAAATGTCCGGCTGATCAATCGTTTGTGGTGGTCAATGGGGAGCCCCGGCCGCGGGTGCGGAGCATGTCCATGAACGTGTATCTTGGGGGCTGGGGCGGGACGGACGGGGGTTGGGGCGCGCTGATTTCCGATTACCGGATCTACCGCAAGGGATCGGATCTGCACAATCCCGGTCCGGCCAGGCTGTTTGTGTTTCTGGACATGCGGGAGGACAGCATTGACATGGGGAATTTCGCGACGCGCATGGCCGGATGGCCGAACCGACCCGAGCTGTACGGTTTCTATGATCTGCCGGGTTTTTATCATCATCGGGCCTGCGGTTTTTCCTTTGCGGACGGGCATTCGGAGATGCGCCGGTGGCGGGATGATCGGACCATGCCGCCGTTGGTGCCGGGCGGGCTGGTGAACGACAGTTTTGCTTCGCCGCACAATCCTGATGTGGCCTGGTTGCAGGAGCGTTCGACGCGCCCGCTCTCCGACGTGCGGTAGGAGTGGATGGGTTCGGCGTGGGCCGCGGCGGCGCGTTTGAGGTGGGTGCGTGGGTGGAACCGGCGGTGTGGGGGCGTGGTGCCGGTGGGCGCGGAGTCCATGCAGGTTTGGGTTAACCCTGCCCGGGTCCGATTGTGAGGGCTTGTTTGATCCGCCAGAGGAGGTCTTGTGCGGTGAAGGGTTTGCGCAGGCAGGGGGTACGGTCCTGCGGTTCCAGTTCGGGCAGTACGTAACCGGTGGTGGGGATGATGGGGAGGGTTGGCCGCAGACGACGGATCCGCTCGATGAGATCGCGGCCGCTCATGCGGGGCATGACGAGGTCGACGAGCGCCACGTCCACGCGGTTTTCGTTGCGGCTCAACAGGGCGAGGGCTTCGGCGCCGCCGGGCGCGGTCAGGACGTCGTACCCGAACTGTTTGAGAACGGCTTCGACGGTTCGGCGGACGCGGTCGTCATCGTCCACCACCAGCACGGTTCCCTGGCCGCGCAGGATGGGGTCGGAGGGGGCTGCGGTGCGGGCTACGACGGGCCTGGCTGGCAGGTACAGGCGCACCGAGGTGCCGCGACCGGGCTCGCTGGCGATTACGATGCCGCCGCCGTGACCGGAGACCACGCCGTAGACCCAGGCAAGGCCCAGTCCGCGATGGCCCTGGGCACGTTTGGTGGTGAAGAACGGTTCGAAGATACGGGGCAGATGGTCCACCGGGATGCCGCAACCGGTGTCTGTGATTTCGACACAGACGTGGCATCCGGCGGCCAGCTCGACGTTGCGGTCGCGTGCGGGTTGATCCAGGACTAGGTTGCGGGTGCGGATGAGGACGCGGCCCTGGTGGGTGATGGCTTCGGCGGCGTTGTCAAGGAGGTGGACGATTGCCTGGAGCAGTTTGGCTTCCTGGAAGTGGACGGTGTAGAGGCGGCGTTCCGGTTCAAAGGTCCATTCGATGTCTGCCTGGACGGGTTTGGACCGGACGATGGCGAGGGCGCGTTGGATGAGATCGTTGAGGTTACCGCCGGGCGGGGTTTCCGGCTCGGGCGTGGTGTGGCTGAAGGAGCCCAATTCGTGGGCGAGTTCGGCGGCGTGGGCGACGGCTTGTTCGATTTCGAGCAGGGTGGGGCGGAGAGGGTCGTCGGGGGCCAACCGGCTCAGGAGGAGGGAGGTTCGGCCCAAGATGGGGGTGAGGGCGTTGTTGAAGTCGAGGGCGATGGTACGGGTGAGCTGGAGGACGGATTGGAGGCGCTGTTGGAGGGAGGAGGTGTCGGGTTCGGGGGGTGTGGGTGGGAGCTGGAGGAGGAAGAACCGCTGTTGATCGCGTGTCCAGCTGCAGATATGGGCGGTGGTTTCGAGGGTTTGCCCGCCACGGGCCCGGAGTCGAAGGGTCACGGTGGGGATGGGTGCGCGGGTCCACTGCAGAAGGAAGGTCTCGGGCGGGGCGGTGTTTTCCGGGTGCCAGAAGGTAGCGAGCCGGGCGGTTCCGCTGGAGACGCCCGGGCCCAGCCGTTGGACGGCGGCCGCGTTGGCGCGGAGGATTGTTCCAGCGGCGTCCAGCCAGAGGACGGGCCATCCGGCGTTTTCGAATGCGGCGAAAAATTCGTTTCGCATGCGACCGCTTGAGGTCCAGTTGATTTGGTGATCGGCGGGATGGGCCCGGGACTTTAGAATTGGAGAAAGGCCTCCGGCAGGAGATCGGCGATGGAGAACCGGCGCGGGTTGCCGGGCCGGCGGCTGTCGGCCACGTACAGATGCGCCCGGGGGGCGTACTCGGCCAGCAATTGCCGGCAGGCGCCGCAGGGTGCGGGGCCTTGGGGGATCCGGGCGACGACGGCCACGGCCACGATGGGTTCGCGGCATTCGGTGAGGGTTTTGAACAGGGCGACCCGTTCGGCGCAGCAGGTAAGGCCGAAGCTGGCGCTTTCGATGTTGGCCCCGGTGAAAATACGGCCGGAGCGTGTGAGCACGGCGGCACCGACGCGGAACCCGGACCATGGGGCACGGGCGAGTCGGCGGGCCCGGACGGCGGCGAGCACCAGCTTGTGGATCGTTGCCGGGTCGGGTTCGGCGCGGATGGTGGGGTTCATGGTGGGCCGTGTGAGTGCAAGTTTGTTGGATGGGGTTCAGTCCCGGCTGGCGTACCAGCGGATGAACTCGTCCAACCAGGCGGTGGCCTGCCGGGTGATGCGGCCGGCTTGTTCCAGGACCTCCTCGTGGGAGAGGGGTTTCCGGCTCCGGCCGGCTGCCAGGTTGGTGATGCAGGAAACGGCGGCGACGCGCAGGCCGCATTGCCGTGCGACGATGACCTCGGGGACGGTGCTCATGCCGACGGCGTCGGCGCCCAGGCGCGCGAAGGCCCGGACTTCGGCGGGGGTTTCGAAGCTGGGTCCGCTCACGGCCAGATACACCCCGCGATGCAGGCGGAGTTTTTGGTTGCGTGCGGCCCGGGCGAGTCCGCGGGAGAGATCGGGATCGTAGGCCCGGCCGAGGTCCACAAACCGGGTTAACCCCGGCCACTGGGGCCCACGCAGCGGATTGTCGGCCATGAAATTGATGTGATCGCGCAGGAGCATGAAATCGCCGGGTCGAAACCCGCGTCGGATCCCGCCGGCGGCGTTGGTGAGGATGAGATCGCGCACGCCCCAGGCGGCGAGGACGCGGATGGGGAAGGTGATCCGGGCCATGGACCAACCCTCGTAGAAGTGGGCGCGCCCTTGGAGGATGGCGAGCGGGACACCGTGTCGGGTGCCGACCAGGAGGCGACCGCCGTGTCCGGGGACGGTTGGGGTGGGAAAGCCCGGGATTTGGGCGAAGTCGATTGGGCACTGCGTTTCCAGGAGGTCTGCGACGCCGCCGAAGCCGGTGCCGAGCACGAGGGCGAGCCGGGGCGTGAAGCTGCACTGCATGCGCAGGAGGCGCAGGGCGGCCTGCAACTGGTCGGGCCCGGGGTCGGCCGGGCGGATGGATTTGCGGGTTGTGCCGGTCTTCATTGCGCGGTGGTGCGCGGCTTGCCGGATGCGTCGGTTGCCCCTAGTTTGCGGCGGTTGAGCGGCGACGTTTTATGGATTGGACAACCGAATCGTGGCAACGCTACGCACGGCATGTGATTTTGCCGGAGATCGGCCCGGCCGGCCAAAAGAAAATTCGTGAAGCCCGGGTGTTGTGTGTGGGTGCGGGTGGGCTGGGTTCGCCGGTGTTGTTGTATTTGGCGGCGGCGGGGGTGGGCCGGTTGGGCATCGTGGATCATGACCGGGTGGACATCACGAATCTCCAGCGGCAGGTGGTGCATACCACGGCGGATGCCGGCAGGCCGAAGACGCGTTCGGCGGCGGAGAAGCTGCGGGCGCTGAATCCGGATGTGGAGGTGGTGGAGTATCCGGAGCGACTGACGCGCGACAATGCGCTGGAGATTTTGCGGGATTACGACGTGGTGGTGGATGGCTCGGACAATTTCCCCACCCGATATCTGGTGAACGACGCGTGCGTGTTGTTGGGGAAGCCGAACGTGTACGGTTCCATTTACCGGTTTGAGGGGCAGGCGAGCCTGTTTGCGCCGCATTTGGGGGCGCCGTGTTACCGGTGTTTGTATCCGGAACCGCCGCCTCCGGGCACGGTGCCGTCGTGTGTGGAGGCGGGTGTGCTGGGGGTGTTACCGGGTGTCATTGGCTGCATTCAGGCGACGGAGGCGCTGAAGTTGATCGTGGGGGTGGGCACGACGTTGATGGGGCGTCTGTTGTTGTACGATGCGCTGGCCATGCGGTTTCGCGAGATCCGGGTGACGCGGGATCCGGGTTGTCCCATCTGCGGGGCGCATCCGACCCTTCGGGGGCTCGGCCATTACGAGGAGGTGTGCCCGACGGCCGCGCCGGCTGGTGCATGCGGCGAGGACGAGGTGACGGTGCGCGAATTGCAGGAGGCGGTGTTGCATCCGGAGCGGGGGATCGAGGTGGTGGACGTGCGGGAGGCGCACGAGTATGCGGTGGCCCATCTGCCGGGGGCGCGGTTGCTGCCGCTGAGCGAGCTGCCGCAGCGGTGGCGGGAACTGGATCCGCGGAAGCCGGCGTATTTGTATTGCAAGGCCGGGGGACGGTCTTTGCAGGCGGTGGCCTTTTTGAAGCAGGTGGGGTTTCGCTCGGTGCGGAGCGTGCGCGGCGGGTTGATGGCCTGGGTGCGCGAGATTGATCCCGGTTTTCCGTTGTTGTGAGGGTTGGGACGCCGGGGGGTGTCGGACCGGCCCAGTGGGTATTCAGGGTCGGGCGAGCGCCTGTTCGGTTTCACGGCGCCAGGCCTCGGCCAGCTCGTCCAGTGTGTGGCCGGTGCGGGTTTTCCAGAAGGAGTCGTCGTAGCGACCGAGTCGGAGGGCTGCGTTGAGGTGGCGGACCAGTTCGGGATCATGTCGGCGCGTGACCCAGTCCAGGAAATTGGCGCTGATGCGGTAACCGGCGTCGTGACGCAGGTTCGGGTTTTGCTGGCGGCGGAGCCAGGTCAGGTCGGCTCCATGGCTATGGGGTTCGTAGATGAACCAGCGAAGGTAATCGGCGATGCCCTCGACCAACCAGCCGGGTGGCGGCGGGGTGCCGCGGGGCCGGCGTCCGTATTGCTGAAGGACGTGGACCAGTTCGTGGACGATGGCACCGACGGCCTCGCCGTCACGTTCACGTTCGATCCAGCGGGAATTGGCCGTGATGCGGGTGCCGCTGGTGGCGGCGACCCCGCGGCCGGGCCGGAGTACCAGGTGAACGTGATCGGGAGGGTCAACCCCTTCGACGCTGAGCAATTCGGCCAGTTTCGGGTACCACTCGAGGATTACGGGTACCAGCCGTTCGCGGGTCCAGGGTTCGAGTTCGGGTGCCTGGCTGAGGTCGAGTGTGAAGGCAAACCGCCCGTCCGGGGTTTGGACGGTGAACGGTTCGGGCCCGGGGGTGCGGGTGGGCGGGGTGGGGACGAAATCGGGGTCGGCACTGACGACATCAATTTCGCTGAAGAAGGTGTTGCCGAAGGGGTCGTCGTGTTCGGTGGCGCGGATGTCGAAGAGGAGGTAGCGGAACGGGCCGAGCGGACCGGTGGTATTGGTAATGAGGACGCCGTGTTGGCCGCCGGGTTGACCCGGGGCGGGTCGGGTGTCCACCACGGCGATGGTGGTCCAGCCCGGCGGTGGGGGTGCGGGGCGGTTGTTTGGGGCGTTTGTGGGGAATTGGAATCCGGGTTCATCGCCGCGTGCGGCGTGGAGGGTATAGACCTGGGGAGCGCGCGAGCCGGGGTGCCGTGAGTACGTGCTGATGTAACTCAGGGGCGCCGGCCGACCGAAATCTAAGAGCAGGCGACCGCCGTCGGTGCCGGCTGCGAAGAAGAAGTTGGCGGCAGGGTCATCGGGGCCGGTGGGGAGTCGGCCGTCGTGGAGGGCCTCCAGCGGTGCGCTGTTGTCGTCGGGTTCGCCTCCGAGCAGGCGGAGGGCGGCCCGGGAGGCGGTGTCGGTGGCGGAGGGTGGAGGAATCTTTTGGAAAGTGAACGGGGGCCGGGCCGGATCCTCGGGCTGGCGCTCAAGGATGACCTGGACGGTGTTTGTGGCCGGCAGCCCGTGGAGGCTGAGGAGGAGAATCGCGGCGATGCTGATCCTGCCGTGTCGGGTGCGTGGGGAGGGTGCAAGGATGTGCGGTTTCATGGTGTGACGCGGATTCGGTAAAATTTTTGGGTTTCGTTTAGTGGCATGCGGTAGGGCGGCGGGGTGGGGATGTCCCGCCACGGGCCGGTGACGGTGTCGGCCTCCTGGAGGGTGCCTTCGGTCCAGTGGAGCTCCCAACCGGGTTGGGCGGGTCGGAGTTCCAGCGCGGGTCTGGGCCGAACGGTGACGAGGAACTGGATGGATGCACTGAGGGGCGGCTGACCGTTGTCGGTTACGAGCACTTCAAACTGCACTTGTGCCGGTGCGTGGTCGGGGGACCAGAACAGCCGTCCGGTTTGAGGGTGGATGGTGGCGCCTGCGGGGGCGGTGGGCCCGAGGGTGAAGGTGAGGGATTGTGCGGGGATGTCGTCGTCCGTGGCGGTTATGGTCCATTGGAGGGTTTGGCCCAGGTAAAGGGTCAGGTTGGGGACCGGTTGGATGCGGGGCGGGCTGTTGGGGGCTTGATTGGGCGCGGCGGGCGTGGGGGTGGCCAGGGTGCGGATGGAGGCGGCGCCGTCGGGGAAACGGCCCTGCGCGACGTCGGTGGCCTGGGGTCCGAAGGTGACGGTGTCCACGGGGGTGAGGTCGGGCGCGTAAAGTCCGATGGCCTCGCCGCTGCGGCTGAGGGCGAAGTTGACGTGCAATTCCGGTCGGTCGGGCCGGTTTTGTTCCGGTTCGTTGTCGGCCCAGACAAGGAGGAACCCGCGGGGCGGGACGATGTATTGACCGGTGTCGGGGATGCGGAACTGGTCGGGACGGTTGAGATTGTCGGTGAGGTAATAGCCGCCGAGGTCGGCGGGTTCATCGCCCGCGTTATAGAGTTCGAACCAGTCCTCGAAGCCGCCGTCGGCGGGGTCGGCCAGGGTACGGGCATTATCGGCGAGCCATTCGTTGATGAAGACCTGGACCCGGGGTGCGGCCGGGTTGTTGGGTGCGGCGGGGGTGGGGATGTGGAAGGGGCGGCGGTGGAAAGGTTGGCCGTCGGGCCAATCGCCCCAAGTACGGTTGGCGGGGAGGTTCGTGTAGGCGAGGTAATCCAGGATGCGGACGGTGTTGTTGACGCGCTGGGCGAGGAAGACGGTGCCGGCGCCCGGGGCGAGACGGAAGGGGGTGTGCCATTCGGTGGCGGTGGTTTGTTCGGGTTGACCGTCGCACCAGATGAGGATGAAACCGCCCGGTGGGAGCACGGCCTGCTCGGGGAAGGCCCAGAGTGTGAGGTTTTGGAGCTGATCGCTGAGGAAGCAGTCCCGGAGGGCCACGGCGTTGGTACCCGGGTTGTGAATTTCCAGCCAGGGCTCGCGCTGGCCCGAGGCATCGGCGGGGCCGGAGAGGTTTTCGGGTTGGAGTTCGTTGATCCAGATCGTGGGGTAGGGCGGCAGGTTGGTGGTGTCGGCGTTGGGCGCGCCCGGGGTGGCCTCGGCAGCGGCGGCGGGGTTGCGTTCGGCGACGAGTTGGAGGCCGAAAACGATGTCGGAGCTGTTGGCGTTTTGCTGGTGGACCTGCACGGCGAGGACGTTGGTGCCGGGTCGGAGCAGGTTCATCGGTACGGGAAAGGCATCGGGGCTGGTGGCGTCGCCGCCGGGCGGTTGAGCGGTGGCGTAGGTGTTGTGGAGGATCGGATTGGTGGAGGGCATGCGCAGGCGGTGGAACTCCTGGCCGTTGAGGTGGAACACGGCACCGTCGTCCACGTAGGCGCGGGCGGTGAGGGTGTAGCCGGCGAGGGAACCGGTGACGACGAAAGAGGTGCGGAAGTAGTAGGCGTGGCCGGCGGGCAATCCGGCCGGTGGCTGACGCGGGTCGTTCAGCGGGGTCCGCACCAGGGGGACGATGGCGGAATTGTTTTCGTAGGCGAGCAGTCCGGGGCCAACCGGCCAGTTGGCATCGGGATGGTCCGGCGCGGTCCATGCGATGCCGTCGAGGTTGGTCGTCTGTTGGTAGCGCCAGGGATGATCGTAGTCGAGGATGAGGATCGAGGCGGGTCCCGGTGGCGGGGTTTGGACAACCGACCAGCTGGAGAGACGGCTGTTGTCGGTTTCAGGGTCGAGGAGTTGGAGTGACTGACCGGGCTGCGGCTGCGGCCAGGGCGGCACGGACTCGTAGCGGACGCGGTCCACCACGATCCATTCGTCGGGGTTGTTGCCGGGGCGTAACAGGGAGAGGGTTTCACCCTGGTCCTGCAGATTGCCGGGGAAGACGTCGAACAGGAAGACCCCGGGTCCGAAGACGGTCATGAACGCGGATCGGTCGGCCGCCAGGACAAGGTAACCTTGTGGCGCGATGAAGGTGCCGCCGGGGAAGGTGTAGTCCAGTCCGTTGATGCGCCAGCCGGACAGGTCGAAGGCCTGGTTGGGGGAACGGTTGAACAGCTCCACGAAACTGGCGCCGGGCAGGCGGGGTCGGTAGAGGATTTCATTGAACACGACGTACCCTTCGGGCCGGGGATCGGGCGTGGGGGACACGAAGGTGAGGGTGCGGCTGAGGCCCGGGAGGGGGTTATTGGAACGGTCCAGGGCGGTGACGGTCCAGACGTTTGTACCCGGGTGGAGTGGGACCGTTGCGGTCCAGTTGGTGACGGTGGTCCAGAGGACCTGCCAGGGTTGGCCGTTGACGGCCAGGGTGACGGCTTCGACGGGGGCCGTGCCCTGCAGAACGCCCATTCCGTTGGTGATGAGGACCGTGGGAGCCAGTTCGAAGGGTGCGGTCACGGCGGCCAGTTGAGATTGGAGGAATGTGCGTCGGACGTTGAACCAGGTTTTGAGAGCGGAGGGGTCGGTGAGCGCCTGTCCGTCGCACCATCGGACGTTGTTGGCGCGGAGGACCTGGTACTTGGCGTCCATGACGGGAAACGCCTGGGCCGGGTCCAGGGGGCCGGAGAGTGCATCCCGGACAGCCCGCCAGTAGGCGCGTTGGAAGGGTGGGTGGGCGTACATGCGGGCCACGGTGGGGTCTTCGGAGGTGAACAAGGCCGCCTGGTCGGGGGCAAACCGCGAGGACAGCCGCGGCGAGACGAGCATCAGCCAGTCGAGGTCGAACGCGTACAGGACCCAGCGGCCGCCGCGCGGGAGGAAGGTGTACATGTTTTTGCCGATCTCGTGGCCCCAGGAATCGAAGTTTACGATGATGTGCTCGAAGGCGAACATGCGCATCCATTCCTCGAGGTCGACGAGTCCGGTGGTGGCGGAGGTGTAGGGTTCCGGGGCCGGTGCGTTCAGTGCGTCCACGAGGGCGAAGAGGTTGGTGTAATCGTGCACGCGCGGTGTGGCGCGGTACATCCACGTCCACCGGTAGCGTTCGCGTTTTTTTGCGCCGCCGGTGGTGGTGTAGTTTTGGAGTCGTGGCATGGGATCGGCGATCAGGCTGCCGGAATCGCTGAACTCGAAGGCCCGGTCGATTTTGAAGAACTGGCCGTCGGGTTGATCGGGGCTCCATGCCTCGACGAATCGTCGGCCGGGTTGGTGGACGGCTTCGAAGATGGCCTGGCGGTGTTCGTCGGTGACTCCGTTGACGTGGAGGCGGATGTGGTAGCGGTGGCTGTAGGGGAGGTTGAGGCGGTCGGCGATCCACCAGGCCATTTGTTCCTGGATGGCGGTGGTTTCGCCGCCGTGGCCCCCGGGCCAGTCCAGGACCAGGTCGGTGTCGCCCAGGAACCGGTCGTCCCGGGGGAGTTCGATGGTGTAACCGCACCGGCCGCTGATGGGGCTGGAGAAACCGGGCGCGATGTAGGGGCTGCCGGCGTTGAGGGCACCGGCATTGTAAATGACACGATGGTTGCCGACGACGAAGGTGACGTCCAGGGGCGTGTTGTCGAGTTTGGGGCGGCTGGTCCAGGTGTTGAGGGTGGTCCGGGTCATCCAGACGCGGTAGACGGGGAGAGTGCCGGCCGGTTGGGTTTCGCCGACGCGGATCAGGCATTCGCGAGCAGGGGCGTCGGCTGGGAATTTTGCGGTGACCGGGGTGCCGCGCCGGTTGGCTTCGATCCAAAAGGCCACGAGGGTGCTGGTGGGCTGGCCGGGCAGTGTGGCGGTGAACAGGCCGTCGCCGGCGCGCAGGTCGCCGTCCTGTCCGTCGTCATGCATGACGAGGGTCCGGAGGGTGGTGTCCGGATCGATTCGGTATTGCAGTCGGACCTCGGGCACGCCGTGAAGATCTTCCACGTGGGCGGTGATCCGGATGGGTTCGTTGGCGGCCGGGAGCACGGGCGAATGGCGGACCGGGCCGATGGCGATGGGCGGGGCGGGTTGGAGCCGGCTGTTGGGCAGGCCCGGGGTGCCGGGTTGGGGTGTGGGCCACATGTCACCGGCGCATTCGAGCCAGTTACCCCGCAGGCGCAGGAGGATCTGGGGATGTCCTTTGAGCCAACGGACGGCGGCCCGGATGGTGACGTTGGTGGTGCCGGGCGCCAGGGTTGAGGTGAGCGGGGTGCGGACGCGGTTGATCTGGTTGTCGCCGCGGTCGACGGCGCGGATGTGGTAGGATCGCGCGCTTTGATAGCCTTCGGAGGGTTCCCAACCGGAGGCCGCCATGGTGCCTTCGGCGGTCCAGCCGTTGGTGCCGTTTTCGAATGTGGAATTGGCGATGAGGTTGACGCCGGCCGGGGTCAGGACCTCGACGTTGTCCAAGAGACACTCGCCCGGTCCCATGAGCAGCACCTGCAATTGATCGGCGGTGGTGCTGCCCAGGTCAATGGTGCCGGTAGTGGAAATGAGGGTCCATGGGGCCTTGGTGGTTTCGTCGCTGTCGGCCCAATGGGCTGGATGACGTCCGTGGGTGTCCGGGTGGACGCGTTCGAGGGAACTGCCGCCTCCGTCGGCCCATGAAGGCCAACGGCCGCCGTCGCGCCAGGTCACCTCGTCCACCACGATGTGGATGAGGTTGGTGTTGACCTGGCCGAGCGCGTTGGTTTGTACGACCCGGTCCGGTCGGGTGAGGGCGATGCGTTCGCCGCCGTGGGCGAGGCGTCCGCTGAAGTTGCCGAGCAGGTTGGTGGCGTTGAGCCACGGGTACCGTTGCATGAGCCGGCCTGCGTTGCGGGCGACCACCAGGTAGCCGCGGGGCGGAATGACGGCTGATTCGGGGAAAGTGAACTGCACGCCGTCGTCGAGTCGCCATCCCGCCAGGGCAACGGGGTGATCCGTGCGATTATGGAGTTCGATGAACTGGTCGTCGTCATCCTCGCTTACCGGGTGGTAATGGATTTCGTTGAGGATGACCTCGCCGAGGCGCGGTTGGGTGTTGGGTGCACCGGGTGTGGGTTGTTGCAGTGGGTGAAACGCCTCGCGACCATCCGGCCAGCGTCCCGTACTGGTGCCGTTGGCCTGGCCGCCGAACCGGACGGCGTCGAGTACGCGCCGGTCGGGTGCGCGCAGGTAGATGGTTTCACCTGCGGCGTTCAGCGCGAAACCGAGGTTGAGCTCGGTGAATGCGATCAACCCGCCGGGCGGCAGGATCGTGCCGGTGGGAATGACGTAGCGGTCCGTGTCCGGTTCGTCGCTGAGAGTGCAGCCGCCGAGGTCCACCGATTCCGTGCCGGTATTGATCAATTCCACGAAGTCCAGCTGCGGCGGGTCGGTGTGGGCAAGAAACTCGTTGATGCGGAGGGCGCGCAACGGGTCCGTCAGGAACCCCTCCGGCAGGCCGGGGGAGCCGCCGGGCCATTGGCTGGCGCTCCAGGCTGCCGGGTCGTTTTCACCCAGGGATGGATGGGCCAGCACGAGGCTCGGCCCCGCACCGTTGGCGGCGACCGGCCAGGGCGGGTCATCCCGGTATTCGATGTTCAGGAAGACGGCGCCCGTGCGATGCCGGAGCCGCACCTGCCCCCGATCGTTGGGGAGCCGACCGCTCCAGGGACCGAGCGCGTTGGTGAGCCCGTAGGTGTTGCGGAGTGCGTCCGGAGACAACGCCACCACGACAAATCCGCCGCCCGGGAGGACCGTGCCGGGGGGAAAGGTGAACTGGACGCTCCCGTCGAGCCGGTAACCGCTGATGTCTTCCGGTTCCGCCCGGGCATTGAACAGTTCGATGAATTCCAAAGCCGGATTGGTGGGATGATACATGATCTCCGAGATCACCAGGGAGGTGAGTCGGGTGCACGGGCCGAGAGGTTCGAAGGGCAGATCCACCGGTCCTGCGGGGGTGGGCGTGTCGGAAAAGGCGGTAAAGTCCACGCGGGTCCACTGAGAGGTCGAGGCGCTGGCCACTGCCAGGCCGACCTGGACGGTTTCCGGCAGGTCCATCGAGGCGGTGCCCAGGGACATCCAATGAAGTCCGTCCGGACCGGCGAAGCCTTCGATCTGATTGCCGGTTCGGCGCAATCGCAGCCAGGTGGCGCCCGGGTTTGCCGGGAAATGTCCCGATCGGGTGACCTGGGCACCCGGTGCGTTGCGGACGAGGAAATAACATCCGTGGAGGGTGGGCGTGGCCATGACGCCGGCCGAGCGCGCACCGGGCGCGGAGTCCTCCCGCAGCATCAAACCGGCCCCGGTGGCCACATTCACAAAACCCAGGCTGTTCACCCGAACCCGGAGATCGAAATCGCCCGTCACCGGTTGGCAGAGAAAGCCGCCCTCGTCTCCTGCCTCGTCCCAACCGCGGCCGCGGGTTGTGATTTGCAGGCCGTTGGAGGCGGCTTCGACCATGCGCAGCAGACCCGCGCCGCCCAATTCCTTCACTTCGAATCCGGTGACGCTGAATCGGGCCACCGTGTCGGGCGGCAACGGGTTGGCCGCCGCGGCGCGGTCGGTGATCCCGGAAAGGATCAGCGTACAGGATTCGCCCACGGATAGCGGGGTCGCCGTGCTGAGCCGGACCTGGTCGCCCGAGCCGGAGAGTTCGACGGACGCAACCTCCACCGGTCCGTGGGTGCCGAGGACGGCGTAGTGGGTGGGATCGAGCGCGCCGGATGGTTCGACCGGCTCGGAGAACGTCGCCACCACTTGCGAACGGCCGCTGGCCCAGACGGTCAGCAGCACCGGCGGGTTGGTGTCGGGCACGACGTGCAGCACGGCCACGCTGCTGGTGACCGAGTGAACCTGCCCTGTTACGACGTTGAAGGCCCGGAGGAAAACGGTGGAACCGTCATCGGCCGGGCTCGTTGGCTCCAACGTGAACCACGTGTTGGTGGCGCCGGCAACCGGTTGCCCGTTGCGAAACCACTGGAGGGCCGGAAATGGCTGGCCGGTGACAAGGGCTTCGAACCGGGCCGGCCCGGGCTCGACCACGGTGAGCGAGGCCGGCGATTGGAGGATGCGGGCCGGTTGATCCGGCCAGGGCTCCCCGCTCACGGCGTAGATTCCGGTGGAGCCGGCCCCGGCAGCTTTTTGGAACGTGATGGCCATCAGAGGGGCGGGCGTACCGCCGAGCAGGGCTTCGAGGTCGAGCGTGGTTTGATAAAAGCGTGGGTTGGTGGGTGCGCCCTGGGTGGAGCCGGTGGTCAGGTTGATGCGTTCCACGCCCTGGAGGGCGTAGCCGCTGTTGTTGAACCAGTCCGGGGCCTGGTAGATGGCGTTGACGTTGCGCCCGTCTGCAAAATGGAGGGTCAGTGAGGGTGACCCACCGCCGCCGGCCGAGTGAGCCAGGACGGCGATGCGTCGGTAGACTGCGGGTTGCATCAGTGTGAGGGTGCCTTCGGTGAGGCCCGTGGCGCTGCTCAACACCAGCGCATTGGGTTTTTCGTACGGGGCGAAGGCAAACTCGGTTTCGTTGTCCAGCGCACTGGTCCAGCGGCCGTTGACGGGCAGGCCATAGTTTTTGCCGGGCAGGCCGGCCTGGTAAAACGCCAGGTTTTCGCCGGGGTTGAATTCAACCGCCCGGGCATGGTAGGGCGGACCGCTGGCGGTGTTTTCGACCACCAAGTCGAGGTTGAAGCCGGTCACTGCAATCGGTTGCATGGGCGCGGCTGCCGCGGTCCGGGCAAGAACAGTCGCCAGGAAACAGAACACGACCGTTGTCGAAAGGGTGCTCAGCCGTCCGGGAGAGGTTACGCGGACCGCTTTTAGACCGGGCCCGGATTGTCCGTGGTGCCTAACCATTTCGTCGCTGTGTCATTTCGTCCGCGGTAGAGGGGTTCGGGGCCCTCACGCGGTCGTTTGGGTGGAGGACCACCTGGCGTCCGGCAAGATTCCACGAAAAACATTTCCGGCCAAGCCCGGATTCCCGTGTTCGGGCTCGGGCGGCTTGGCACTGTTCACTCTGCGGGATTTCGGTGTGAGGTACTCTGTCGGTCCATGTGGGTCCGAGCCGCAGTCTTGTGTCTTCTCGGAGACCGGGTCGGGGCGAGGGAGGACCTTTGGCGGTCGATCGGTTTGCCGGGCCCGACCCGCCAACGCCGTGCGGGGATGGATGTTCGGGCGGCCGGTTGCCGGCGCTTGTGTCCGGTACGCAACCGGGGCGTTTACGACCCGGGACTCGCTCCGCAACCCGTTCACCTCGAAGCGGGGGCGGGGTGGTTTTGGTGGGAAATCGCACCTGGGGTGGAGGGGAGCGGCGGTAGGTGGAGTCGTGGCGGTTTTGAGCTAAAGTACTTTTGGAGTTCGGCCGATGAGCGAATCGGCCGGACATGGGGCGCGGGTGCGTGTTCCGACTCCGACCTTCGCAGAGACGCGGCGGCCGGAAAAAATTGAATGCGCAGCCGGTGCTCCGGTCCAAATCGGTGAGTATGGAAGCATTGGCGGTTGACCGATGGGACACCGGGGTGGGAGGGAACGGTGGTGTTCCGACCGGGCAACCGTCTCTTCGTCTGCAACCCAACCTGGAAGGAGTCCCCATGAAAAAGCATGCCGAACCCATGGCTGAAGTTGTGCGTGATGCCAAACCCCCGTTTCGCAAACTTCAGCACCAGCCCAAAAAGGCCCTGCGACATCGGTACGAACGCCGGAAAATCAAGTCGTATCTGAATCTGGCCAACTGGCTTTCGGAAGAGACAGCCTGAGCCGATGAGCGTGTAAGGACGGTGGGTGGACCGGGGCCACGCAAACTTGAGCGTGGCCCCGGCGTTTTTTGGGGCAAACTCTGGGGGACTCCAAAAGCCTGAGTCCGGGGGGCGGTCGGCGGCATGGATTGTTGGGGCGTGCTCTGACAGGGGCGCAGGGCCGGGTGGCTCACGCACGGCTCTTTTGAAGAGGCGCTTCGGCAAGAGCTCCGGGTTGGGTAACCTTGGAACCTGGGGCTGCCTGTTTGCAAGGTGTCTATAATCCGTCGCCAAATCGTTCGAAAACAGGCTTGTAACCGGACCTTGGGAGGCTCAATCTGGGGGTGTAAGCCCGCGTCAGGATCGGGCTCTACACCTGCAACAACGTGGCGACATGGTCCGTGGCAGACAGCAGGAACCAAGCCCTTGAGCGTATCCGATGACCCCTTCCTCAACATCCCCTGGTCAACCTCGCGACCGGAGGTCCGCGGATGTCGTTTCCTGCGTGGCGGGCTGGCTGCTGATGGTTTTGGGGCTGGGTTTGGGCGTGATCTCGGCCGTTCAGCGTGCCGGATTGGAGCGCACGTATCGGGATGCGGAACGGTTGGGGATGGAGGCCGATCTGATGCTGGTGAGGCTGGAGCAGGAGGGCCGACGTCTGTTGCAGGACATTGGAACCGGCGGCGTTCCGCCAGCCGATCCGGCTCCGTGGGTGCGGGATTGGAATAAGGCGTGGTCGCGCCTGGCCGAACAGCCGGGACTGCCGGCGTCCCTGGATAGGGCCTTCCGCACGGTCCAGTCGTTGAGCCGCGACTGGGCCGCTGCAATGGCCCGGGTGCGGGCAGGGAGTGCGGCCGGGGCAGCAGAGGCGGCGGGAGCGGTTGGTTCGTATGCCGCTTTTCACTCCGAGGCGGTTGGGCGGGCGCAGCAATGGCGGCTGGATTGGGCGGCGGGATGGCCGGGTGTCCGGGCACGCTGGGACCGCTGGCTGCGAAGGTGGGACACGGGTTTGTGGATCAGCCCGGGTTTGTGTGCGGCAGGCGGTGTCCTGCTGTGGCGGGCCGGACGGCTTCGGCTCCGGTTGCTTGCAGAAGCGTGGCAGGACCGACTGCGCCGGTGGGAATATGGCGACGTGACGTCTCCGTGGCCTGTGGACTCGCATGTCGTCTGGCGGTCCGTGGCGGCTTCGATGGCGCAGTGGTGCACCCGCTGGAATGATTGGGTCCGGTCCTCGCGCAACAGTAGGGCTTGTCTGGAGGAGCTCCAGCGGGCTTGGGAAGCCTGGCACAGCCGCGGTCGACTGCACCTCCAAGAGATCCGGCAGTTTTGCGCCCAGGCTGGTGCCTCGCTGCGCGCATTGGAAGCGCAATTTCGGGACAGGCGCCTCCGCGCTGGGGAACCGGCGCAGCCGGTTCCATTGGTTGAAGTTTTCCCGAATGGTGAACCGATGAATCCCTCCCCGGGAGGCGGAGCTGCGTCCACCGGCGGGGTGGGACCGGTCCGAACGCGGCTGGCACAAATGCCGCATGTCCTCGACGCGGTGCAGCGTGCGGTGATGACGGTGATCAAAGCGGCCGATCAGGCCCAGCTCCTGGCCGTCAACGCGGCCATCGAAGCGGAGAAGGCGGGCGAGTTTGGACTGGGCTTTGCCGTGGTGGCGGGCGAGATACGCCGGTTGGCCGACCAGACCGCGGTCGCTGCAGGGGAGATCGAACAGGCGGTGGAGCAACTGCGGCTCCAGGTGGATGCCGGCCTGGAAGGGCTGGAAGAGTTGTCCCGTTGCGTGCAAGCGCAACAACCTTCGGAAAACCGGGAGGGCCGGGCCGCCGGCCCGGAGGCCGTGGCCAGCGATTTGATGGGTGGGGATGTACCGGCCGTGCGAATCGAGCTGGACCGTTGCTGTGCGCTCTGGGAGCAGCTCTCCGCGGCCTGCCAGGAAACGGTGCGGTGGTGGGAGGAGGGCCAACGCCTCTCACAGCAACTGGCCGGGTGTTGTCGTGGGCTTCAAACGGAGCCGGTACCGGCCGGGCCGGAGCAAAAGGTCGAGTCTGAAGGACCACCCGAGCCGCGGCACGGGGGAAGCTGAGAGCATCGAGGACCGGGCGGGCCGGCGCCGGGGGATTGTTGAAATGGAACCCGGACGTTCCGGCCCAGTGGCCTGCCGGGACTTGGCCATGAAACTGGTGGAATTCGAGTGTGGTCGGCGACGATTCGGCGTGGAAGCGCGGGTGCTCACTGCCGTGGTGCCGGCCCGTAGCGTGGTCCCGGCCGGGCCTGATCACTTCCCATGGGTGGGCTGGGTCCGGTGGGACGGTCAGTTTTGGCCTGTGCTGGACCTGGCCGGGCTGTGGTGGGGGACGTCGTCTCCCCGGCCCGGGCACGCCCACGTGCTGATCCCGCGGAGCGATTTGCAGGCTTCCCGCAAAGGGTTGGCGGCCTGGCTGGTGGATCGGGTTACGGGGGTTGCCCGCTATCGGGCCGAAGATTTCGTAACGGGTCAGTTGGTGCTGGGTACCGGGACTGTACACTGCGCCACGCTGTTGGACGGCCATGGCGTGTTGTACTGGCTGTCCGAGTCCACGTGGTCGGAATCCGTCCGTCAGGGCGCTCTGACGGCTCCACCCCGACCCGCATTCCCGCCCGATCCGGCTGCGCCCCGGCCGTTACCGGACTTCCAAGAATCGCCCGATCCACTGGCAGGCGGTGGGAAACGTTTGCACCGGTCCACCGCAATGGCGACAACCACCGGCCGGGTGGCCCGACGTGCGGGCGATTGTTGGCGAAGGTGGGGGTCATGGGGGGATCGTTCCTGCCCGGAACTGTCGCGCGTTTGTGATTGTCGCGACTGCGACGTGTTTCACGGCGCTGCCATGGATGTGTTGGAGCGGCTTTGCCCAGACGGGACGGACGCGTTGCTCGTGGTACCGCCGGCCAGCCGGGCAGTGCCGCCCGCGCGTTGCATGGTTTTGCTCTGGGAGCTGGATGAAGAATGCTGGGCGATGGACGCCCGGTGCATCGTGGAGGTGACCGGACCTTTGCCGTTCCGTCGCGTGCCCGGGGGGAGGGAACGACCGATCTGTGGGGTGGTGCAGTGGCGCGGATTGGTGCTACCTTGCGTTTCGTTGCGCACGTTGTTGCGACGGCCCGAACCCGGTCCGGCTCCGGGCGGGCCCGTGGGGCCGCGGGTGGTGATCTGGGAGCTGCAGGGTCGGTTGACCGCGTGGCCGGTCGATCGCGTGTTGGGATTGGCCCGGGTTCCGGGTGAGGTGGGTAAGGGGCCGTCGGGACGGCTCGGCCCCCGTGCAAGCGGGTTGCCCGGCAGCTATTTCATGCATCAAGGCCGCTGGGTGGGGTGGTTGGACCCGGGGCAACTGCGCTGCATTTGGGATCGGTCATGAACAGGCACGACATTTCGCCGGCTGCACCGGATCCGGAAGGGGACACCGTGCTGCTGGAGTTGTTTCGGCGGGAAACGGAACCCCAGCTGGCCCGGGTGATTCAGCGTTTGTTGGAGCTGGAGCAGGCCCCGGCGAATCGGGAGGCCGTCCGGGACCTGATGCGGGTGCTTCATTCCCTGAAGGGGGCTGCGCGTGTGGTGGGGTTGTCGGCGATCGTTTCGCTGAGCCATGCGATGGAGGAGTGTCTCGCCCGGGTCATGGCCGGGCGATTGACTGTGACGCCCTCGTTGGTGGATGTGTTGATCCACGCGGCGGACCGGATCCAGGTGCTGGCTCGGGAGGCGACCTGCCTGCGACCGGATGGGGTCGGAACCGATTCGCTGGCCGGATGTCCGGTCTGGGCTGAACTGCAGAGACTTGCAGCTCCGGATGCTGCTGCCGGGCCGGCAGCGTCCACTCAGGCTCAGACGCCTCGCCCCGCGGCGGTGAAACCCGGAGACTCGGCTGGCCACACGGCCGAACCTTCCGTTCACGCTTCCGGTTCCGCCCTTTGCAGCGCGGCGGGACGTGCTGAACAGGCGCAATTGGACCGGTTGCTCCGGCTGGCGTCGCAGATTTTCGCCGACGCGCGCTGGTTGGGACCCTTCCTGGGACGGATGCGTGAACTGCGCCTGCGGCACCTTCGGGCGGGTGCGCTGTTGGACGGGCTCGACCACCAGCTGGCGTGGTCCTCGGGGGGCGCCGACGCGGCCGAACTGTTGCAGGGATTCAGGGAGGAATGGCGGACGTGCGGTCGGGAACTGGACAGTTGTGCGGAGCTGCTGGGGGCTTACGAACAACGCTGTGCCCAGTGGTCGCACCGGCTGTATTTGGCGGTGCTGGAAGCGCGGGTGCGTCCCTTTGCCGAGGCAACGCGGCGGTTGCCGAGGTTGGTTCGGGATCTGGCCCGGGCCGGCGGCAAGGAGGTGACCCTGGTGGTGAGCGGTGGTGAGGTCCGTGTGGACCGGGCCGTGTTGGAACGTGTGGAGGAGCTGTTGCTGCATCTGGTACGGAATGCCGTGGACCACGGATGCGAACCGCCGCAGGAACGGGTGCGGGCCGGCAAACCGTCGAGGGCCATCGTTCGCGTGGAAGCGGAACTGCGGCCTCATGAACTTTGCGTGCGTGTGGCGGACGACGGCCGCGGCGTGGACATGGCCGCGTTGCGTCGGCGGTTGATCGAATCGGGTCAACTGACGCCGGAACAGGCCGAATCGCTCCCTGCTGCGCGACTGCTGCATTTCCTCTTTCAACCCGGGCTGACGCTCAAACCGGCTGTGACGGCGGATTCCGGTCGCGGCATTGGTCTGGACGTGGTGCGCCAGACCATCCGGGAAATGCGGGGGGAGGTGGAGGTGAACACCACACCGGGCGGCGGCACCACCTTCGTCCTGCACCTGCCTCTCACACTGTCGGTCATCCGGGCCGTGGTGGTGGAAACGGCTGGTGAACTTTATGCGTTTCCCCTGCCGCAGGTGCGCCGCTTGATGCGGTTGCACCGGCTGGAACAGCTTTCGTCGGCGGGCTGCGCCTTGTTGCAGTTCAACGGCGAAACGGTGCCCGTGGTTTCCTTGGAGGAGGTGCTGGGTTTGGGTCGCGGCTGGGTGGGACCGCCGCCCTGGTGGTTGGTCGTGGCGGGCGAAGGGCCCGAGGCCTGTGCCTGGCAGGTGGACCATTGTCTGGGCGAGCAGGAGTTGACCTTGCAGGCGTTGGACCCGCTGCTGCAGGGTTTGCCCGGGGTTACTGGCGCAGCCGTGTTGGAGGACGGCCGGCCGGTCCTGGTGCTTTCGACCTCAGGTCTCAGGGATTTGTGGATGGGCCGCCAGGCATTGCGCGAGGCGATCGGACAAGCTCCGACGGCCGGGCCGGCAGCGACCCCCTTGGAGACGCCGGCGGACCGACGCGTCCTGGTGGTGGACGGATCGCCCGTGGAACGGGATCGAATTCGCAGCGCCCTCACAGCCCGGGGTTACGAAACAGACGAGGCCCGGGACGGCTGGGAAGCCTGGCGGGCGGTGCGGACCCGATCCTATGCGATGGTTCTGGCGACGACCGCGCTGCCCGGGATGGACGGCCTGGAACTGACCCGACGACTCCGGCGTGATCCCCGATGGTTCCGGATCCCGGTTCTGCTGATGAATCGTCGGATGGACCCCGGAACCAACGCCCTCTGCTACGAGGCCGGTGCGAATGCTTGTCTGGAGGGGGAGGCGCTTGAACCCGGGGCGATTGCCGCGGCTGTGGATCGGTTTCTGACGCCCGCCTGACCATGGGACCACTCCGACCGGCCGCCGCAGCTGGATCCATCTTGTCGCTCTGGCCAGGGGCACTTTTTCCTGCTATAGATTTTGCTCTGGCGTCCGATGGAGAATCTGGTAGATTCCCCCGCCCTTCCGGGAAGGAGTGCCCGGCGGGGACGGACACGACGTGCATAACAGCCGACGGTTCACTGTGTTGAAACCGTGACTGCAAAAAAGAAAAATACGAACAAGGCAGCCGCGCCGGCCAAGGTCCGGACAGCGGCCACGGCAGATGTGATTCTCGGAACTGCGCCGGCCGCCGGGGGCAGGACGCCTCCGGTGAAAATCAAGCCGGAGTGGGTCAAGTACTACAACCGCCTGCTGGAACTGCGCGAGCAGTTGTTGAAACAGCGGGATGGGCTGGCCAAGGAATCGGCCCAACAACTGCCCACCTACAGTCTCCACATGGCGGATACGGGGACCGACAATTTCGACCGGGACTTTGCCCTGAGTCTGCTCAGTTCCGACCAGGACGCCCTTTACGAGATCGAGGCTGCCCTCAAGCGCATCGAGAAAAACACCTACGGGATCTGTGAGTTGACGGGCAAACCGATCCCCAAGGCCCGTCTGGACGCGATTCCCTGGGCCCGATACACTGTGGAGGCTCAGGCGCAGCTGGAACGCAGCGGCCTGGCCAAGCAACGCCGGTTGGCTTCGCTGGGTTCCCTTGACCTTGTTGCGCCCACCGAGCCTGAAACCAACGAAGAAGAAGGCGAAGATAACAAACTGCGCGACCGGGAGTAGTCATCCATGCCGCGAGAGATCGTCATTCTGGAATGCACCGAGGCGGCCAAGGAAGGCAAACCGCCCTCGCGTTACATTACGACACGGAACAAAAAGACCAAGACGGAACGGTTGGAACTGCGCAAGTACAACAAGTTCCTCCGCCGTCACACGCTTCATCGCGAGATCAAGTGACCAGCTATGCCGCGGAAAACGCATCTGGAATCCGACCGTCGAGGTGAAGTGCCGCCGATGGTGGCACTGTTGGAGCGGCGTCAGGCCCGGCCCAAGGCCAAGGTGGACTTTCCCATCGAGGCGCTGGACTACAAAAACGTCAACCTGCTCAAGCAGTTTGTGACCGAGCAGGGGCGCATTTTGCCGCGCAAGTACACCGGTCTGCCGGCTCATTATCAGCGGCGCCTGGCCAGGGCCATCAAGCGGGCCCGTCAGATGCTGCTAATGCGCTGAGCGGTCGGCCGGCACAGCGACTGGTTTGCACACCCGCAGAGGGTGGGTGGATCGGTCCGACTTTGCACCTGCCACGCCGGTTCACCCACCGGTGTGGCGTTTCTTTGAGTTCATTTTTCCCTTCGGGCTACTGCACCGGCTGGATCCACAGGTGCTTTCGTCGCATTTCTTTGGCCCCACCGTGCCGGGCTCGGACGTCGTTGGCTTTATCCAGCCGGCGCGTTTGTATCCCTCCGCAAGTCTCTTGTGCGTCCAGGTGTCGGGCTGTAGCTGCGACCCCGGCGGAGGCATCTACGAGCCCTGGACGGCCCTGAAGGCAGTCAGGCCGATCCGCTCGGCGGGCTGAACAAAGGCTCGACGCCCGGGGGCATTCGTGGTCTGCTTCCCGAGCAAAGACGCGGGGCGTCCTTTGTGCCATGGAAACCTTCCGCACGGTGGCACCGTACGAGTCACGGGTTCGAGTGGAACCGGCGGATATTGATCCGCTGGGACATGTCAACAACGTGGTCTACCTTCGATGGGCGCAGGATGTGGCCGTGGCCCATTGGCAGGCGGAGGCGTCGCCCGAGGCACAGGAGCGCTTGATCTGGGTGGTACTCCGCCACGAAGTGGATTACAAACACCCGGCCCGTCTGGGAGACGAAATCCGCATCGTCACCCGTGTGGGTGCGGCGTCGCGGTTTCGGTTCGAGCGCTGGACGGAAATGTTTCGGGCCCGTGATGGGCGGCTCCTAGTACGTGTGCGGACCCTCTGGTGTCCGCTGGATCGGCGTACCGGCCGTCTTACCGAGGTGGGGCCCGAGGTGCGGGCACGATTCTCCACCGGGCCCGGGTCGGTCCGCCCCGTCCGCGCAGCGTTGTAGGGCTTGGACTGGTTGGCCGCCGCGGTGGGGGAGGTCCATGAGTGGAACGCTCACCCCTGGCCGTTGCTTAATGCACCCGGGTCACGCACCGGCCCCGGTAGGTTGGAGGAGCAGTTCCTTCGCCAGCAAGCGGCACCGCAACAGATCCAGTTTCCCACTGCCCAGGGTGGGGAAGGTTTCGACCCGATGGAAGTGTTCGGGACGCGGTTTCCAGAGGTTGGGCAGCAGCGGGGTGGCCCGCAGCCGTTCCAGGCAGACTTGCAGGGACTCAGAATCCAGCCGGTGAAGGACCACGAGTCGTTCCCCCCGGTTTTCATCCGGCACGGCGGTTACCACAAAGGTTCGTTCCGTTGCACCCACCAGCTCGTGCAACACTTCTTCCACCCGGACGTGCGGCACCATTTCGCCGCCGATTTTGCTGAACCGGGCCAGCCGGTCCGTGATGTGGATGAAACCTTCCTCGTCTACCCGGGCCATGTCGCCCGTGACATACCAACCGTCCCGCAGCGCCGACTGCGTCAGGTCGGGCCGCAGCCAGTAGCCGGGCATGATGTTGGGTCCACGGACGCACAACACTCCTTCCCGGCCGATGGGCAGGGGCTCGAGCGTCTCCGGGTCTCGCACCGCCACCGTCACCCCGGGCAACGGCCGGCCCACACTGCCCGGTTTGTGCCCCTGCTGATAAAGGCCGCGGCCAACAAGATCGGGAATGTTCACCGACACGATGGGACCGCACTCGGTGCAGCCGTACCCCTCGAGGGGTCGGATTCCGAACCGTTCCGCAAACGCTTCGGCCACGCGCATGGGCAGTTTTTCAGCACCGGTGATCACCAGCCGCAAACTCCGCACGTCCTCCGGTTCGAATCCGCGGATATAGAGTTGGAGGAACGTGGGCGTGCTCAACAGGATTGTCACCTTCCACCGTCGCAGCAACGGGGCCAGCGCCCGTGTATCCAGTGGATTCGGATGAAACACGACGCCCAGACCCAGCACGCCCGGCAGGGTCACGCCCACGGTGAAACCGAACGAGTGGAAGAAGGGCAATACGCCCAGCAACCGGTCCCGGGAATGAAAATCGATGATCCGCGCCGCCTGTTCGATGTTGGCCAGGATGTTGGCATGGGTGAGCACGGCGCCCTTGGGTTCGCCGGTGGATCCGGAGGAGAAGATGATGGTGGCCGGTCGATCCGGCTGGTGAGGGCCTGCCATCCTTGCGGAACGGTCCCGGAGGCTGCGTTCCAACCACGGAGTCGGCAACAGCCAGGCCCGCATCATGGCCCGGAGTTTTTCCCGGGGCCGAACCCGGGCCAGGAGATCCTCCAGCGTCAGCACGGGCACCGGGATCTCGATCCGGACTTTTTCCAGGAACCGCGCGGAGCTGATCGCCGACCGGACACCTGCCAGGCGGATGCAGTGGGCCAACGTGCCCGGGTCGAGAGTGTAGTTGAAGTAAACGGGTACCTTGCCGGCCAGGAGGGCGGCCCAGTGCACCAGC
This sequence comes from Limisphaera ngatamarikiensis, assembly GCF_011044775.1. Taxonomy (NCBI): domain Bacteria; kingdom Pseudomonadati; phylum Verrucomicrobiota; class Verrucomicrobiia; order Limisphaerales; family Limisphaeraceae; genus Limisphaera; species Limisphaera ngatamarikiensis. The sequence continues at coordinate 98,651 of NZ_JAAKYA010000029.1, forward strand.
CCAGCCGGCACGCAGGGCGGCAATAACACGCCCACCCTTTCGTCGCCGGCCCAATGCGATCGCAACCGGTCGGCCACCAACACCGCTCCAACGAGCGCCCGGGCAAAGGTCACGCCGCCCAGCCGCTCGTCCGCCATTGCCAGACGGAAGGGATGTCGTCGGGCTGTCCTGACAAACCGGCGTTGCAGCGGGGGATAACCTTGCGCGTGGAGGGTCCAGAGCTCGGACAACAACACCTCCACAGCGTGCCGAACTTCCGCCGCCGGCGTGGCATCGGGCAGCGGCGTGCCAAACAGGACGGTCACAGGTTGGATCCAGCGACGGGGCCACCGGAACCCGTAACGGCGGTGGGGGAAACTGAAAGGGCCACCCCAGACCCCTTCCATGGCCGCCGGAATGATGGGAGCGCCCGTGCCCCGCACCACCCGCTCCAACCCGCGCCGAAAGCCCAGCAGATGCCCTGTGCGGGTCATCTGACCTTCCGGAAAAAGGCAGACCACCTGGCCGGCGCACAACGCCTGTCGCGCCGCTTCCAGGGACCTTGCCAGGGCATGCGGACCGTCCCGGGATGCCACGGGTATGACCTCCAGCGCCCGTGCAAACCTCCGCAGCCACCGGTTCTCGGCAAAGCGTCGGTCCATCAGGAACCGGATCGGCCGATCCACCGCGGCCATCAACAGCAGCCAATCCACCAGCGACTGGTGGTTGCACACCAACAGAGCCCCGCCGGTCTTGGGCACGTGGTGTCCGCCCAGCACCCGCAGGGGATGCAACGTCCGTAACAGGACCCAGCGCGCAAAGTGGATCATCACCTCCGGCCGCATCCAAATCCATGTGGCCACGGCAACGAGGGTGAGCAGCGCCCCGGTCACGAAAATCCCACGGGAGTCCAGGCCCAAGCCGCGCGTCAGCAGATAATAAACCGGCCCGCTCGCGGCCACGATCCCAACCCAGGAAAGAAACGCCGAGACCGCCAGGACACCGCCGCGTCGGCCGGGATCCGGCCGGGCCTGTAACAGTGCGTTCAAGGGCACGTGATACAGACCGCCACAAAAGCCCAACAACGCCACCCATATCAAAGCGTCGGTGAACCGGACCATTCCCAACCCCAACACCAGAGCCGCAGTGACCATGCCCAATGCGCCCAACGGGACCAGACCGGGTTCGATCCGGCCTCCGGACAAGAAACCGGCGGCCAGGCTTCCCAAACCAATTCCCACCGCCATGCCGGCCTGGAGCAGGCTGGTGTTCAGTTCACCGCCACCGAGCACGTCCCGGCAGTAAAAAATCAGCGCCGGCTGCCACAGCGCGGCCAGGAACCATAGAAAGCTCACCATCAGGACCGAAGCGGTGAGGACCGGGTCGGTCCGCACCAGACGCCATTGCTGCCAGAAATCGGCCAGCGGATTCCATTGAAACCGGCGTTGCGGATTGGCCGGGGGCACACGCGGGAGGGCGAGGCTGGTCAGCGTGCCCAGGAGGGCGAGACCGACGAGGATGAATCCGGACAGAACCTGCCGGCGGCCCCACAGTTCCATCAAACCGCCCGCGGCCATCGTTCCCAAGATGATGGCCAGGAAGGTCCCGAGGCCGAGCAGACCGTTCCCCCAGGACAACCGTGACTCCGGCAACAGCTCCGGCATCAGACCGTACTTGGTGGGACCGAACAACGCACTTTGCGTGCTCATCAAAAACACCGCCGCCAACATCGCGGGAATGGAGACATGGGCCAGGGCCACCGTGGCCAGCCCCATGATCGCCACCTCCGCCAGCTTCACTCCGATGCAGACAGTGCGTTTGCTGAACCGGTCCGCCAACCACCCACCGGTCATGGAAAACAACAGGAACGGTACGGCGAAAAGGGCGTTCACCAGGGGAACCAACGCATGCTCGCGCTCCGGCGGCAGACCCAGTCGCAGAGCCAGGTATAAAACCAGGAACTTGTGCAGGTTGTCGCTGAACGCGCCTTGGAACTGCGTGATCCAAAGGGCCCAGAAACCGCACCGACTCCGGGCCCCGGCGCTGAGTGCGAGGTTGGGGGGCGCGTCAGGCATGGCGTTCATCGGCGTTTCTCAGGGGCCATGTCTTGCATGACCGGTGCGCCATGGCGATGTGGCGCCGGGGCTGCATCCCGAAGTTGCGGGCGGCGACCCGCGCAGGTTGCATGAAATGGCCGGCGCAAGGTCGCGTTCGCGCTTCCGGAGGTGTGGGCGCGATGCGCTTTCCTCCGCGTCGAAACCGGGTTGCATACGAACCTTGGCGGGCCGTACGGACACTTCGTCCGACACGCCGCCGCGGTATCCGCATGGGCCGGGGGCATGAGACCATTGCAACGTCAAGTTTAGCCGGTCCCGGTTCCGGCTGCCAACATTCGTCGGGGCATTGGGGCGGGGTTCCTGACCCTGGGGTCGGGGCGCCGAAAATTCTGATACCGCCGCCCTTGGGGGGCGGTCGTTTGAGCCGCAAGCGCCTCAACGGGACCGAACCCGGATGAGGACCTTGCCCAGGGCACGTCGTTCGCGCAGCCGGGCCAGCCCTTCCAACGCCCGCTCCAGCGGATGCACCGAGTCGATCACCGGTCGGAGTTTCCCCGCCGCGGCCCAGTCGAGCGTCCGAAGCAGGGAAGCGCGGTTGCGACCGTAACTACCGATGAGCCGATGCTGTTTCACGAAAAACGGCCAGAGGGGCAGTGTGGGTTGGCGCCCGAGGGTGGCGCCGCAGGTGACCACGGTGCCGTTGCGGGCCAGACATTGAAACACCTGTTCCAGGACCGGGCCACCGAGATGTTCCACCACCACGTCGACACCGCGCCGGCCCGTGTGGGCACGCACCTGACGGGGCCAGTCCGGATCGGCCGGGTCCACCGCCAGCTCGGCCCCCAACCGCAGGCCCAGGTCCCGCTTCTCCGGAGTGGAGCCGGTGGTGAGGACCCGGGCGCCCAGGGCGCGGGCGATCTGGATGGCGGCCGACCCAACCCCGCTTGCCGCGGCCATGACCAGAACCCATTGACCCGGCTGCACCGTCACGCGATGCGTGAGCATGTGCATGGCGGTGCTGGCAGCCAGGGTCAACGCCGCGGCGTCTTCGCAGGCAAGATTCTCCGGCAGCGGAACCACCGCACGCGCCGGTACGCAGACCATCTCCGCCAGTCCCCCGTCGCAGTCCACGCCCAGCAATCGGCCGTGCAGGCAGATGGACTCCTCGCCCGCCCGACAGAATTCGCACCGGCCACAGAAAAGATTGGACTGCACCGCCACGCGTTGGCCCGGCTGCAGATCCCGCACCTCGCGACCCGTGCGCAACAGGATCCCGGCCACCTCGGCACCCGGCACGCGGGGCAGGGTCACTTCCACCGGCAACCCGCCCTGTTCCAGCCACAAATCCAGGTGATTGAGCCCGCAGGCGTGAACCTGCACGACCACCTCGTCCGGGCCGGGTTGGGGCTCGGGCAGCTCGTTCCAACGCCATTCACCAGGCCGACCATGGGCGCACAACTGCCACGCTTTCATGGTGAGCCCGAGGTTGGAGGTGGACCTGTTCCGGGTCAACGTCGCTTGGCCCGCGGGCAAGGGGGACCACTCGGGCGCGGCGGGATCGGCCCGGCTGGAACGGGCCGTGTTTTGATGGATGCTACGTTTCAGGAGCGCGGCCGTTGGTGTCCATTGGGACGGCGAATGGCGCATGGGTTGCAGAGTTTGCCGGGGCCGTTGATCAGAGACAGACCGGCGGTTCTGCGGGGAGGCTGCGCCTTCAGTACGCTTTCAGGTGCTCGCGTCAGCGCGTTGCAACGGGCCCGGTTGGCGCCGGCTGTGGGGGTTCGGTTCGGCCGCCGCGATGGTGGAGATGTGGGTGCCGGGCTGGGGTGTGAGATTGAAATGCGTCGTCGGGTCACCGGTGTTTGCCGGACGTTGTTTGTGATGTTTGTTCGGAAATTCGCTTGACGTCCCGGGTGGTTGTGCTAGGAGGGGAGTGTCTGTTCGATGGCCGAACAGAAGTTGGTGTCAGGTTGGACAGATTGTCAGCGAGCCAAAGAGTAAGCGCAGTTTGACATTCCGCAGGTCTGCCGGTGCAGTCCTCCCATCTCCGTTCCGGTTCGTCGGGCAGACGTTGTTCGGTTACCATGAATCCCACCAGACTGTTCGTTGGAAACCTCTCCTACCGCACGCTGGAGAACGACCTTCACGACTACTTCTCCCAGGTGGGGGTGGTCACGTCGGTGAACATCATGTTCGACCGCGTCACGGGGAAATCGCGCGGATTCGCCTTTGTTGAGTTTGCCACTCCTGAGGAGGCGGCCCGCGCGGTGGAGCAGTTGCACAACAAGGAGTTCCAGGGGCGCACGCTGACGGTGAACATCGCGCGACCCCGGGAGGAACGGGCCCCGCGCCCGGGCGGTCCCCGGGGTGACCGCGGGGAACGTTTCGAGCGGTCGGAACGGGGTGAACGCGGGGACCGGGGCGGGCGCGGCTGGCGCTGATCGTTTCGGTTGGATCTCCTTGCAGGGCCGGAGTGCGCGTCTCCGGCCTTTTTGTTTGCACAGACCGCCCGCGCTTTGCGTCGGTGTCGGGTCCCGGTAGGCAACCCCGCGATCCACCGCCGGCGCCGAAGAAAACTTGCAACGGTTCGGCCCCGATGGCACGCATGGCGCTGATGAAACCATCCAGCGAGCCGTGCCGGGGCGTACACTTCCTGCGTTGGCGCCGGTTGTTGTACGGGTTGTCCTTGTGGATTGGTTACTGCGGGCTGGTTCAGTCCGCCCCGGCGGGGCCGGGGCCGAATCCGCCCCGACCGTATGGACCCGTTCCCACAGAACGCCAGCTTCGCTGGCACGAGATGGAGTTCTATGGCTTCCTCCACTTCACGGTCAACACCTTCACGGACAAGGAATGGGGCTATGGCGACGAGGATCCGGCCGTGTTTCGACCCACGGACTTTGATGCGGACCAGATCGTTCGCGTGGCGCGCGAGGCCGGCATGCGCGGGCTGATCCTGACCGCCAAACATCACGACGGATTCTGTTTGTGGCCATCGGCGTACACGGAGCACTCGGTCAAACGGTCGCCCTGGCGCGAGGGGCGGGGCGACGTGGTGCGTGAGATCAGCGAGGCCTGTCGACGGCACGGACTCCGCTTTGGCGTTTATCTGTCGCCCTGGGACCGTAACCATCCCGAGTACGGTCGGGCGGCATATGTGGAGTATTACCGGAACCAGTTGCGGGAGTTATTGACCGGTTATGGCGAGTTGTTTGCGGTGTGGTTTGACGGGGCCAACGGGGGCGATGGCTATTACGGCGGGGCGCGTGAAACCCGGCGGATCGACAACCGCACCTATTACGGTTGGCCGGAGACCTGGGCGCTGGTCCGGCAATTGCAGCCGATGGCCTGCATGTTCAGCGATGCCGGACCGGACTTCCGTTGGATTGGCAATGAACGAGGCATTGCTGGCGATCCCTGCTGGGCCACCCTGGATTTGACCAAGCCCGGGCGGTACCCCGGCGGCAGCAGCGAAGGGCTGGAACATGGTGAACGGCCGGGCACCGCCTGGGTGCCGGCGGAATGTGACGTCAGCATCCGTCCCGGTTGGTTCTATCACCCGGCCGAGGACGATCGGGTGAAGTCGCCGGAGGAACTTGTGGCCATTTACTATGCGAGCGTGGGCCGCGGTTGTTGTCTGAATCTCAACATCCCGCCGGACCGCCGCGGCCGCATTCACGAAAACGACATTCGATCGTTGCAGGGTTTTCGCCGGTTCCTCGATGCCACCTTTTCCACCAACCTGGCGGGCCGGGCCAGGGTGTCCGCTTCGGCGGTACGGGCACCGGAGACGGCCTACGCGGCAACTCACCTGTTGGACGGACGGCGCGACACCTACTGGTGCACGCCCGACGATGTCCTGACTCCCTGGGTGGAGTTTCAATTTCCGTATCCGGTCCGGTTCAATGTAGTGGAATTGCGCGAGTACCTGCCGCTCGGGCAGCGCGTTGAAGCCGTGAGCCTGGACCTGTGGGCGGGGGGGCAATGGACCGAATTCGCGCGGGCAACAAGCCTTGGGAACCGCCGGCTCATCCGGCTGCCACAGGCGGTGGAGACCGAAAAGGTCCGACTCCGCGTGACCCGGGCTGCGGCCTGTCCGGCCCTGAGCGAATTTGGCCTGTACCTCGAACCGGGCCGGTGAACGCGCCCTGAAGTGGCTGCCGGCGGGGCGTCCTCCGCCCGATCGTGCGGAGGTTTTCCGGCATGGACGGGGCAGGGCGCTGCGGCGGCGGGTCGCGGGCAAGGCCCGAATCCGAAGTTGAAAGCCCGCAAAGGCTGCTGACCGGCCCTGGCGGTGTGCTGTTGAAACGGGTGGTCCGTGGGGGCGGCCGGGCCGGGCATGTGAACCGGAACACCGCTTGCCGTGGCTGCGCGAGACCGGACCGGCGCAGCCCGCTGTCGGGACGCCACGCGTTTTTGGGGCCGACCCTGAACGGTTGAAGAACCCGGGGCCTACGGCTTCGGTGGGGTTTGATAAGGCGGACTTCCCGTGCCGGTGCCATTTGGGATTACGCGTGCGTGGGCCGTACCGCCAAAGGCGGTTTCAGGTCCAACCCGGTTTGCGAGGTTTGGGACGGGGTAGGTGGTTTGGGATCGGATGAATCCGGGCGCAGCGCGGTTCTGCGGGTGCGTAGTGGAAGTTGGCGAGGTTCTTGCTTTGCAAGGGTCCCGAACGGTCGGAGCAGGCTCCGGTCGGCCGAATGGGCCGGTTTGGTTGAAGGGGCCGGACTGCGTGGGTCCGACCGTGTGCAGGCGAACGGGACCATGGGTATCTGGTCGGATCGGCTGCGCCAGTGGGCGCGTTACGGGGATCTGTGGTTGGTGGTGGCCCTGTTTGGGACCATCCTGCTCCTGATCCTGCCGGTGGCGCCCGCGGTGTTGGACCTGCTGCTTTCCATCAGCATTGGCCTGTCTCTGTTGACCTTGCTGGTGATTCTTTACCTGCGCCAGCCGGCAGATTTTACCGGGTTCCCCACGCTGCTGCTGTTCATAACGCTGTATCGGCTGGCGCTGAACGTGGCTTCGACCCGCCTGATTCTGCTGGACGGGTACGCCGGGCACATCATCGACGCCTTTGGCAACTTCGTTGTCCGCGGCAACTACGTGGTCGGGTTGGTGGTGTTCTTCATTCTGGTGCTGATCAACTTCGTGGTGATCACGAAGGGGGCCGGTCGGATCGCCGAGGTGGCGGCCCGGTTCACGCTCGATGCGTTGCCCGGCAAGCAGATGTCCATTGACGCGGAACTGAACGCGGGTCTGATCAACGAGGCCGAGGCCCGGCGCCGGCGCCGGCAGGTGGAGGAGGAGGCGGATTTCTACGGGGCCATGGACGGTGCGAGCAAGTTCGTCCGGGGCGACGCCATTGCCGCGGTCTTGATCACGCTCATCAACATTCTGGGCGGGTTTGCCATTGGCATTCTGCAGAAGGGGATGACGATGGCCGAGGCCCTGCAGCGGTACACGATTCTTTCCATTGGCGACGGATTGGTGTCGCAGGTGCCGGCGCTGATCACCTCGACGGCAGCGGGTGTGTTGATTACGCGCGCCACGGCCCGGAACAGTTTGGGACACGAACTGGGGCGTCAGCTTCTGTTTTATCCGCGGGCGCTGACCATCCTGGCGGTGATGCTGGGGTTCATGGCGTTGGTGCCCGGTTTGCCGATGTTGCCGTTTTTGGTGCTGGCCCTGGTGACCGGGGGGTTGGCCCGGGTGGTGCATCGGTATGGGTTGGTGAGGCCCGCGGCGGAGGAGGCTGCCGAAACGCAGGCCGAGGCCAGGCCCGACCGGCCTGCCGGAGGGGCGGCGACCGCGGCCGAGGCTCGTGCTCAGGACAACCTGGAAGAGCTGCTGACGCTGGACCCGTTGCAGATCGAGCTCGGGTACGGTCTGGTGCCGTTGGCGGATCCGCGCAAGGGCGGTGACCTGCTGGAACGGATCACCGGTGTCCGGCGCACGTTTGCCGCCGAGATGGGGATTGTAATCCCGCCGATCCGGCTCCGCGACAACCTGCAGCTTTCCAACAACGAATACCGGTTCCTCCTGCATGGCAACCCGATCGCCCAGGGGCAGTTGATGCCGGGTTACTGGCTGGCCATGAACGCCTCGAACAGCAAGGTGACCCTCAAGGGGATTCCGACCATGGAACCGGTGTTTCAACTGCCGGCCACGTGGATTCCGGAATCGGAGCGGAAGACCGCCGAGGCTGCGGGCTACACCGTGGTGGATGCCGCCTCGGTGCTGGTCACGCATCTTTCGGAGACCTTGCGCCGGCATTGTCACGAATTGCTGGGCCGGCAGGAGGTGCAACAGCTGTTGGATCACCTCAAACGAACCCATCCGGCGCTGGTGAACGAACTGGTGCCGGCCCAACTGACCCTGGGCCAGGTCCAACGTGTGCTTCAGAATCTCCTGGCCGAGGGCATTTCCATCCGCAACCTCGCCGGCATCCTCGAAAAGGTGAGCGATTACGCCGCCGTGACCAAGAACCCGGACGAACTGTCCGAGTACGCCCGGCGGGCGCTGGGACCGCAACTGGTTCGGCCTTTTCAGACCGAGGGTGGTGCATTGCGGGCCATCACACTGGATCCGCGCCTGGAGCAGCAACTGGCGCAGGGCGTGCGGCAGACGCCCACGGAGGTGGCGTTGGTGGTCGAACCCGGCCTGGCCCGACACGTGATGGAGCGGCTCTCCAAGTGCGTGCAACAGATGCTGGCGGCGGGGCATCCGCCCGTGGTGTTGTGCGCTCCGCAATTGCGTCTGGCGTTTCGCCGGTTCTTTGAACACGCGTTTGGCGAACTGGCGGTGCTTTCCTACGCCGAGATCCCGCCCCGGGTTCAGATCCAACCCGCGGCTGTGATCCCCGCACCCGAATGAGATGGTGGGCTTTCCAGAAACGTCTGCAAGACGCGGTGCCGCTTCCGGACCGCGGAGGCGCCCCATCAATCTTCGGGCGCGCGCGGTCGGGCTGGCCTCGCTGGAGCCGGACCAGAACAGAAACAGTGCCCTGGCTGGTTGTCGCGTTCCGAACGGCGCTGCCGGGGCCGCCATCGATACGGCAGGGACCGAGCGACTCGGGATCAGGCCGGGCAGGGCCATAGTGAGACCATCCGGACGTGAATGGGGCCATGAAGCTGGTGACCTTTACAGCCTCGACTGCTGCGGAAGCGTTGGCGCGGGTTCACGATGAGCTGGGGCCGGACGCCGTGGTGGTGAACGTACGGCGTGTGCCGGTGCAGGGTCTGGCACGGCTGTGGCAGCGGCAGGGGCCGATCGAGGTCGTGGCTTTCGCGCCGGACAGCCGGGATCGCCACCGTCAGGCGTTGGAACAGGCCGCCGATGCCTACGTACCGTACGGCGACGCACCGGACTCGAGCGCGGCAGTTTCGGGGCCGCACACCCGGCGTTGGCGGAGTCTCGCCTGGCTGGAGTCCATGGGACTTTGGCCCGAGTACGTGAACCGGTTGGAAGCGGCGGTGACTGCCTGTTACGGTTCAGACCCCCCGGGGTTGCCGGCGGAGGAATGGCAGGTGGTGCGAAACGTGCTGGCGGGCTTTTGGCGGCCGGCGTCGACCCCGGCCCCATCCAGGGCCGGGGTTCACGTGTTCATTGGCCCACCCGGGTCGGGCAAAACCACCGTACTGTGCAAGTGGTTGACCCAGTGTGTGCTGGCTGAGGAACAGCCCGCGCAGGTCTGGCGCCTGGACGGGCACACGGCCAATACAGCCGAATTCCTGTCCCTGCACTGCGAAATGTTGGGCGTGCCGGTGGAGCGGTTTCCCAAGAATGAGCCGGGGGAGTCGGATCTGGTATTTGTCGATCTGCCAGGGGTGGATCCGCATGACCCGGCCGCGCTCACGGCCTTGCGCCGGCAACTCAGGGAGTTGCCACGGGCGAGGATCCACCTGGTCCTGAATGCGGCCTATGAGACGACCCTGCTCTTCGATCAATGGGCCACCTTCTCCACCTGCGGGGCGGCGGATCTGATTTTCACGCACCTGGACGAGGAACGGCGTCGGGTGAAACTCTGGAACTTTGTGTTGGGGACGGGTTGTACCATCAGCTTCCTCAGTGCCGGGCAAAAAATACCGGGTGAATTCCGTCCGGCGGCGTCCGAGCTTTTGTTCCCCCGGCCGGCAAACGCCTGCATGTAACGGTTCATCCCGGTTTTTTGGATCCTTATGGGACGCAATGGGACAAATGGCAAACCTCCTGCTGTGCGACAACCGGGTGCCATGAAAGCGCTGACGATCCTGGGTGCCATGATCGGCCTGTTGACCGGGCTGGGGTTCGCGTTGGCGGCCCGGAGCGGCTGGCCGGAGGCTTTTTGGCGGGGGATCGCGGCGGCGGTTGTGGGTGGCCTGCTGTTGCGCTGGTGGGGGACGCTCTGGATTCGGAGCTGGTACCAGGTGCTGCGGGCCCGGGAGGAAGCTGAAAAGAAATCCGAGGCGCAATCCAAGGCGGTATGAACCGAGCCACGTGCGATGCTTGTGCCGCGAACGAGCCTGCGGCGGTGCCTCGGCCCAGTCCGCAGGAATTGTGGAAGCGGTATCACGCCCACGGGGATGCCCAGGCGGAGGACGCTTTGGTTCAGCAATACCTGCCCCTGGTGATTCACGTTTTGGGTCGGCTGGCCATGACCCTGCCCGAGCACGTGGACCTGGAGGACCTCAAGAGCGCGGGGCTGGTGGGGCTGTTGCAGGCGGTGCGGAACTACAACCCGGCTTGCGGCACCTCGTTTGAAACCTACGCCCGCACGCGGATCCGGGGGGCCATGCTGGATGAACTGCGCCGCATGGATTGGGTGCCGCGCACAATCCACGAAAAGGCACGTAGGATTCAGGAGACCCTCAGCCGGCTGGAACAGGAGCTCGGTCGACCTCCCTCGGAGGGTCAGGTGGCTGCGGCCCTGGGGCTCTCGTCCGAGCAATACTCGAAACTCCTGGATGAGGTGCGGCCGGCGGCGTTTGTGTGCCTGGACGCGGCCGGCGGTGAGGATGAGTCGGGCGTGCTTTACGATGTGGTGGCGGATCCCCGGAGTGAGACTCCCGACGAACTGGCCGCCCGGGAGGAGCTCAAGCAGATCATCCTGCAGCGGCTGCGGGAGATGCCCGAGATCCAGCGCAAGGTGCTGGCCATGTATTACGTGGAAGACATGCGTCTACGGGAGATCGCCGAGGCCTTCGGCCTGACCGAGTCCCGCATTTGCCAGATTCATGCCCAGGCCATTCTGTCGTTGCGTGCCTATCTGCAGCGATATGAAGCCGGCCTGGTTCAACCTTTTCGCCTGCCCCAACGGACATGATCATTCTCATAGGCTCCATCGTGGTGCTGGTGTGTGTCTTCGGGGGCTTTGTCATTGGCGGAGGCCACCTGGGGGCGCTGTGGCACATCAATGAGTTGATCATCATCGGCGGGGGCGCCCTGGGCGGTCTCATTGTCATGTCGCCGAAAAAGGTGCTGGTGGACATGGTGAAGGGTTTCCTGGTGTGTCTGAAGGGTCGGCCGTACGATCGGGCGGCCTATGAGGAGCTGCTGAAGGTGCTGTACGAGCTGTTTTTGCTGGGCCGGCGCAACGGCATGATCGCGCTGGAGGAGCACGTCCTCGAACCCCAGAACAGTTCCATCCTCAAGAAGTATCCGAAATTTTTCGCCAACAAGCATGCCGTCGAGTTCCTGTGCAACAGCCTGCGCCCCATCATCGACGGCAAGATCAAGCCGGACCAGCTGCGCCTGCTGCTGGACGCCGAACTGAGCCGGCTGGAGCTGGAGCATCATGCGCCGGTTACCGTGCTGAGCAAAACCGGCGATGCCCTGCCGGGGTTCGGCATCGTGGCGGCGGTGCTGGGCATTGTGATCACCATGGCGTCCATTTCGGGGCCGATCGAGAAGATTGGCGAACACGTGGCGGCGGCGCTGGTGGGTACCTTCCTGGGCATCCTCATGTCCTACGGTTTTGTCAACCCGCTGGCCATGAACATGGAATTCAACGGGGAGGCGGAACTGGACTATCTCCGATGCATCGCCGCCTGTGTGACGGGTTTTGCCAGTGGCATGGCGCCCATTACCGCCGTGGAACTGGGGCGACGTGGCCTCAGCACCGATCTGCGTCCCAGCGCGGAGGAACTGGAAGCCATGCTGAAGTCCATCAAGGTGGGCGGCAAATAAGGCGGAACGATGGCAGGCAAAAAAGGGCATCACGGCGGGGCATGGAAGGTGGCCTATGCGGACTTCACCACCGCAATGATGGCGTTGTTTCTCTGTCTCTGGCTCACTGCCCAAGACACAAAAATCAAGGAGGCGGTGGAACGTGCGTTCCGCAACCCGTTCTCGGCCGTGACCAAGGAATCCGTCGGTATCATACCCAACAAGGAGACCACCGCCACGTACAAGGCCGAAGGAGAGTTCCAGTCCATCTCCGCCGTGGAGATTGAGACCATGCGGCGCATCAGCGAGGAACTGGCCCGGATCCTCCAGCAGGAGGACGCGCTGGAGAACACGGTCCGGTTGGAGCTGACCCGGGAGGGTCTGCGCATCAACGTGTTTGATCGGTCGCAAAAGCCGGTGTTCGAGCCGGGCACGGATCGGTTTACTCCCTACGGGGAGTGGGTGTTCAGCACGCTGGCCTGGGAGATCGCCCGTTACACCACGTTCAAAATCGAGCTGGAAGGACATACCGCCCGCGCCGATCCGCAGGCGCGGGAAACCCTCCGGCAATGGGAGCTGTCGACCGAACGCGCCAACGCTGCGCGGCGGCAGTTGGTGCACCACGGTGTGGCCCCAACGCAGGTCTGCAAGGTGTCGGGTTACGCGGACACCATGCCGATGCCCGATCTGCCGCCGGACAGCGACGCCAACCGCCGCGTCACCATCCTGCTCAAGCTCAAGGAAACCGGCGAGAGCCTGGCCGCTGCCGCCGGTACCTCTTCGTCTCATGCCGCACGTGTCCACTGAAGGTTTTGTGCCGCTCTATCGAACCGAGCCGGACCGCCCCGAGGGCCAACCGGTACGGGTTCGCCTGGCGGATCCCGACCGGCCCGTCCAATCCCTGCGCGAGTGGCTGGGTGCACCGGAGGCCGCTCCGGCAACTTCGAAATTTTCGCCCGAGCCCTGCGCGGTGCCTTTTGGCCCGGTGCGAACCCATCAGCCGCAGACAGCGCCGGACCCGGCGGTGCCCCAAGACCCCGACAAGGCCGGGTCCTGCCCGCCGCCCATCATCACCGTCACACGAGACGGGGATCGTGTGGTGGCGCTCCACATCCGCTGTCGCTGCGGGGAGATTATGGATCTGGTCTGCGAATACGATCCTGCCGGTTCTGCGAATGCAAATGCACGGGAAACAGCGGCCCATACCGGGCAGAGCCGGCCGGACGCGGTCTGAGGCACTGGAGTGGCGCGGAGCCACGGCCGCCCGTGCCGTTTTCAACTGCGTGGGAAGCGCCGGTACGGGATGCAGATTAGGATCTTGAGGTCCGACCGTAATCCAGGGTCAACGTGTCGGCAGCTCCGGTGTCTCGGTCCCAAGGACGGTTCGTGGGGTGGGGACTTCACGACTTGCGCGGGGCGCTGGTGGCGTTGGTTCCGGTTCAAGCACGGCAGGCCGGCGCATTTCCCATACCAACATCAAGCTACAACCCATGACCGCGCCCAACACACTGGCGGAAAAATCCCAAAAACTGCAAGTCCGACCAAACCACGGCTGGGTCTGTTCGTCCAATGCGGAGACAAGCGCCGCAGCCAAGAGCACACCCACCACCGCCCGGCCCCGTTGGACAATCCAGCCGCGCGTGGCACCCAGCGCAAGACAGGCCCAGACCCCGTAAGCCACCGCGTGCTTGAACTTGTCGTCGCCGAACCGGGCAATCCAGGCCGGAACCCTCGGGTTGGGGATATGGGTCAGATAGAGCAACAACGCGGTGAACAGAAACGTGCCCAACAAACACAGGCGCGCCTCCCGGTCACCGCGAAGGAACCGAAACCCCCGGGGATTCATGCGGCCTCCACACCTCCCGGACCCCTGCTGTCACTGCGCTGTTTTGGCATCTTCGGCATCGTGGGGGCCAACATGCAGTCCGTGGCCCCTGCTGTCAACCGCAGGGCCGGATCCACGGCCCTGGGGTACTGAACCGAGGGGCCCCCTGGCCCGCACCCGCGCGAACCCCCGGGAGAGGCGAGACCGGATCCTCGCCCACGTGTACCCGCGGTTTCAGCTCCTCGCAGAGTCTTCGTTCCGCTTCCGCTGCATCCTTCACACCCCAAATGGCCAACACGAGAACCCGCTGTCCGCGCCGGCCCGGTCCCGTCCAGATACTGCTCAGCCGGCTCCACGGGCCCGCCGTTTCGCGGGCGAAGCTCTGCTCGACCACCCCTTCCTCCCAGCGGGTGTACCAGACATGCACCGGGCCGACGTCGCCGCCAAACCGATACAGCCGGTACGGAATCCGCAGGCCCGCCGTTTCCAGCCAGCGCACTTCGGAGACCCATTCCAGGGGAAAACCCGCGGCCGGCATGCAAACCACCGGACTGTGGCTCTTGGCCAGGTAGGCAGCCGCCCTGCCGGGCCGCCATCGAAACCAGGACATCTGGCAGACGGTCCCGTCGGCACGGCGCCACCTGACCTGACGGCCTTCATCATACTGCAACAGCTCACGCGCCGCCCGACCCACCTCAATCTCGGCAAGTTCCCGCTCCTGACGCGGCCACACCAATTGCCAGTCCGGACCCCGGGTACGGTTGGACTCCACCCATGCGTACCATCCGGCCACGCCGGCCTCCACGGCTGCCACCCAGATCAGCCCGATCCAGCCCACGGCGCGCCACCGGCGGAGCATCGCCTCGAGCTGGTGGACCGGCGGGTTCTCCAAAGGTGTAACGGACAGGGCCGACGCACGATCCCCATCCGGGGTTGATGGTGGATCGGCGGCGTCATGGCGGCGCGGACGACGCGCAAGGGCCCATGATAGAAGCCAGACTCCGGCGCAGGTCAGGGCCAGTACGGTGGCCCCCGCCGGATCGTGCCAACTCTGGATGGCCGCCTCGCCCTCACGCGCAGCCACCCAGGTCAGCAGAAACGTGCGAGCAAGGTTGCCCGTCAGAGCAAGGGCGAAGCCCGCCCCCAGAACCCCGAGGCGTCGTCGCCATGGCAGGTCGTACATTTCGCCGAAAAACAGCGCCAGCATCAACGTGCCCTGCAGCGAGCGGATGCCGCTGCAGGCCTCGTCCACACCCACCTGCCCCGTTGCCAGTTCGATGACGTTTCCGTGTGGCAGGGCCGGAATCCCCGCCAGGGCGAGCAGTTCCACAGCCAGCCGGGTGTTGAACCGGGTTAGCCCCTGGATCAACGGTTCGCTCCACGTGTACGGCCACGGCACCGCCACACCAATGAACGCCACGGGGAACATGAAGATGTGCCATGGCGGGACCCTGCCCGGGGCGGGTGACCGTACGACCTTGTACACCTCAAGGGCCCAAGCCAGGACCCAAAGGGTCAAACCCGCCACCGCCACCGCCATTGCCCAGTGGGCCAGGGACCACCACGGATTGGCTTCCTGGATCCATCGGGCTCCCGTGTAGAGCAAGGCCAAGCCGCAGCCTGCCACGATGCCCCACCGCGAAACCCCGGGGCGCCCCGCCTCCACCGCGTTTGACACCTCTCGGGGTGGGCCTGTTGGACAGGTCACGTTACCTTCCCCGGGCGGGATGGCATTGCTCCGAAGGGAGCGGGCCGCACGCCATCGGTCCCAGCGCAGCCAGGCCAGGTAGACACACAAGACCGGCACGACCCATCCGTAGGCGTACCGGGGATCCAGGGACCAAACCAGCCGGAGCGCATCCACCAGTCGGTACCAGAGCCACAGCAGGCTCAGAACCGCCGGCAGTCCCCAGAACCATGCGGCCAGGTGCGCCGTGGAGGCACGGTTGTTCATCGGCTCTACTTCAGTCTTTCCAAGAACCGGCAGGATGCGGATTCGGTTGATACGCTTCCAGTCCGTTTTGCCCTCCTCGACGGTTGGTTATGCATCACGGGGTTTTGTAACCTTGGATCGGCCGTGGACTTGCGTTCCGGCAACGTCACCCCTGCCGGAGCAGCCGGTTCAAGGGTTTCTGCGTCCGAGCCGGAAGAACCCTGCCGGGGCGGTGCCGGAGGTGATGACGGGAGGCCGGCCCAAAAGACCGTTGGACTGCCCGGGAAAACGGCCGGGTGGAGGAAACTCGGGTGCAGCTGCTGTTGCGGGCCGAATGGGCCGGCAGTGTCGGCGCCGGTTGGATGATGGTGCCAGGGGTCGCTGACCACCGGGGAGGTATCGCGCCCGCACGGGGTTGGATGCGTCCCCGGGTCTTCGGGGATGCTCCGCCGGCCCCGCAATGGTGCGACCGTGGGATTGGTTCATCCAAGGCATTCGAGACTCTTGACGTGGGGCACGAGGTGTTCCCAAATGATCATGTCACCCTGGAAATGGAGGAACGGCCATGAACACGATCAATTGCGCACATTTCATCGGGTTCGTTGGTACGATGGTTTGGCGGGGGATTTTGTTTGGTTTGGTGGTGGGCTGGTTGTTGGCGCCGGCAGCCCGGGCACAGATAAGTGACTGTTTCATGGCTCCGGCGGGACTGACGGCGTGGTGGCCGCTGGATGATGCGACCAACCAGGTCACGGTTCTGGACTGGGCAGGGTCGCACCATGGCACGGCCGTGGATGGTGGGGGCAATCCGGTGGCCATAGGCAGCCCATTGATCCGCCAGTTACCGGATCCCGCCGTGTTGGGCGGGGCGCTGAAACCGGTTGTGGTGGATCCGACCACCGTACCGGTCCGGGGCGCGCTGTTTCTGGAGGGTGGAGCTGTTCGAGTCCCTTCGGTGCCGGCCCTGGACATCGGCATGGGCGGGCTCACGATCTGCCTGTGGGTATGACCCGGAGGGGTCAGCAAAGGCCACTGCCGGTGGTGGAGAAATATGACCCCTCATCCCGGAGTGGCTACTCACTGTATCTGGACTGGGCAGGGAACGACCAGTTTGTTTTGAAGTTGAACCTGAACGGCAGTGTTCTGACCGGGCCAGTTGTTCCTGCCAGCGTTGGGACGAATGATTGGCGTTTCGTGGCGGCCGGGGTAATTCCTCCGGGGATGGTTGTCATGGGTGTGGCCGACATGCAGGGCAATTGGAGCAGCAATGCGGCGATGGTATTGTCGTATACCACCAGCAACCAGGCTCCGTTGTGGATTGGACACAGTGTCGGACCCGCCGGGGGAGGATCACCGGTCCGGGCCGCCCGTCTGGGTGTGGATGAGGTGGAGATCTTCAATCGGGGCCTTTCACCCAGCGAGGTGATGTGGGTTTTCGGAATGGAGTTCATGGGGGTGCGCAAGTGTGCTACTTCGACGGGGACGGCCCAAGTCTGCATCCGGAAGTTCGAGGACTTGAATCGCAACGGGATCATGGATCCCGACGAACGGGGCTTGGCGGGTTGGAACTTTGTCATATACCCGCCGCCGCTCTTCCTGGGTACGAATCTGGTGACAACCGAGGATGGCGGTCTTGTGTGTGTTGCCGTGGGTGCTCCCGGCACCTACAACATCGTCGAACTGGCCGAACCCGGCTGGACCAACACCACCCCTGTCATGCAGTCCATCCATGTGGTGCCGGGTCAGGTGACGAATGTGTTCTTTGGGAATGCTTCTGAGATCGAAGGGCCCCCGCGGATTTGCGTCACGAAGTTCTATGACCGAAACGGCAATCGGGTCCCGGATCAAGATGAGATGCTGCTTCCCGGTTGGACGGTACAGGTTTTGGACTCGTCGGGTGCGGTCGTCCGCACACTGGTGACGAGCAACGGACCCGTGTGCGTCGACCTGCCGGGGCCTGGCACGTACACCATATTTGAGGTTTTACCACCGCCCTTGGGCAATTGGCAGCCCTGGGTGCCGACGTATCCGCCGGGAGGCGGGTTTACCAATGTCACCATCAACGCCGGCCAGGTGGTGAACCTCGGCTTCGGGAACCGGTTGCAACTAAACATCCTTGATGCTGTGGTACGGCCGGATCCAATACCGCGGCTGGTTCTGCGGGTCGCTGCCGTGCCCGGCACGACCATCCGGCTCCAATACCGCGAACGTTTGGACGCGGGAGCACCTTGGCAGGACTGGGGCGACCCCGTCACGATCACCAATACCTTGACCAGTATCGAAGTGTCGCTGGAGTCGCTGCCGGATCAGGGGTACTTCCGGGTGGTGGAGCAGTAAAGCGGAGGGCGTGCGAACACCGTCCATGCCAGGGGCACGGTCGGTCCGGCAGGTTGGCCGGTGGAAGAGCGCTACGCTTGCCGTTCGGGTGACTGCTTGTGGCCGTAAGATGGCAAGTGCAGGGCCGACCGTGCGATGTCGGTGATGCCGGGACTCCTGCCCACCGACAGGTGCCACCCTGTTTGCGTCGACTGAATGCGATGCATCCCGGTCCACGGTGTGGCATCGGCCGGCGGGCGGCCATCGGGCGGTGTATGCGGGAAGGGTGGTAGGAGCTCCCTGTCCTCGAAGCCGACTTGTCGGGAGCGACCGCCAGTGAAGCGCTCAGGCCGACCTGGACGCTCAGGCAATGGCCGCAATTGATGCGGTCGAAGGTTCCACGTGCCACCTGGTTTACCGCCCCAGGGCGGCCTGGGGATCGCGGTATTTGTAAAAAGTGGCGACGACACTGAAGGCAATGGCCACGACGAAGGTCAGGCCGGCGTAAAAGAGGAACATTTGGGGGGTGACCGCCACCTCATGATTGGAGCCGCCGTGGCCGAGGACCGCGCCCGCGAGGGCCGTCACCACCATGACGAACAGGTTTCCCACGGCCACCGTCAGGGTCCAGAAACCCATGATGATGCTCTTCATCGATGGGGCCGCCTCACGAAACGCGAATTCCAGCCCCGTGGTGGAGAACAAGACCTCGCCGATGGTCAGTACCGTGTACGGCAGCAGTTGCCACCATATGCTGAGCACCTGGCCGTCGTCGATTCGTTGCTGGATCCAGGCGACAATGAGGAAGGACACGGCTGCCAGAAACATCCCGCACGACATGCGGCGCAGTGGTGTGGCCAGGCGACCGAGCAACGGGTAGATCCCCAGGCTCATGACCGGTACCAGGATCATGACCAGAATCGGGTTGGCCGAGAGCATTTCCTCCGGGCCGATGCGATACGCCTTGGCAATGGCATCCGGGAAGCTTTCTTCGAGCAGGAGCCGGTTCAATCGCGGGACGCGTTGAGGATCGTCCGCGTAACGCAGTGCCAGGAGGACTTCGGCGCTGAGCCGGTTGGTGTCGAAGATGTCGGGGTTGTACAAAGACCCGCCCAGTATCAAAGGGTTCAATGCGTCAGCGAGTTGGTCCCTGACGTCCCGGGTGGAGCGGGCGTCCGTCTGCTCCAGGGATTCGCGCTCTTCTTGCGGAAGCCTCTGCCAGATCCATTGCCCGACCTGGTTGGTGGGGTTCCGGAGGTGATCCAGCAGCCGTTGGGGATCGGTGATGCTGGCGGGCGTGAGTTCTGCGCTGCCGATGTAGGCCGGGCGCATCTGTTCACCCTGCAGGACCCAGGTGGAGAAGGTTTGATCGAACAGCGCCCAGAACACGGGCGCCAGCGCAAAGACCTTCAGAATGGGGCCCACCGAGGCGGCGGCGTCCACCTCCTCGGGTTTGAAGCGGTTCAGCGCCGGAGCCCAGAAACTCTCGCCCGGGCGACGCTCGTGACGATGGCGCCACGCATGGAAGAAGACCCGGAAAAAGCCGGCGGCCTTCGTCTCGCGTGCCGGCGGGACCATGACGTAATACCTGGTGCCCAGCCAGAACACGAAGGTGGCAACGGCCATGGCAATGCCCGGGATCCCGAAGGCCCAGCTGTAGCTCCATTCCTTGCGGACATAGGGAATTGTGAGGAAGGCGGCGGTGGAACCGAGGTTGATGGACCAGTAAAACGCGGCGTAGGCACGCGGGAGCAGGTGCCGTTGTTCCGGCTTGAACTGGTCGCCCATGAACGCCGAAACACAGGGTTTGATCCCGCCGGACCCGAAGGCGATCAATGCCAACCCGGCGTACAGGCAGAGGGTTTTGGCGTCGATGCTGTCGAAGGCGTCGCTCAACGCCAGCGTGGCGTGACCGAGACAATAAAACAGGGAGATCCAGAGGATGGTCTTGTACCGGCCCCACCACCGGTCCGAGACGTAGGCTCCCAGGACCGGCATGAAGTAGTTGACGAAGCTGAAGATGTGGATGATCTGGGTGGCCTTGTCCTTGGACATCAACAGCACGTTGGTGATGTAGAGGGCGAGGATGCCCTTCATGCCATAGTAGCTGTACCGTTCGGCGGCTTCGTTGCCCAGGATGAACAGGGCCTGCCGCGGGAAACGGTTGGCTTCCGGGTTGAGGTTCTTTTCCTGTTCCACCACGGCCCCACGGTTTAATCGAATCATCCACGCGAGGCCAGCGGATTTGTCCGCTGCACGGGGACCGCGCTTCTGGGACGCCGTTTGCGCGTGGGGTGTTTCTCCGTTTACCCGGAATGGTTGATGCGACGAGATGACCATGTGCGGTTCCATCGGTCCGATCGGGGAGGGTGGGAACGATGAATCCGGCGCCGGTGCCGGGCCCTTGGGCATTTGGGTGGTGGCTGCTCATGGCATGGACTCCGCCGCCTTGAACGCAGGGCGGCTGCGGTGGTCCAACAGGGTGTGAAGAGGGCAAGGTTGAAACTGACTCTTCCCGAGGGCTTGCACGCCCGGCCGGCGGCGCAGTTGGTGGCTGCCGCTCTTCGTTTTAGGTCGCGAATCCGCCTGTGCCTTGGTGATCGCGTGGCCGACCTGAGGAGCATTTTGGCCGTACTGATGCTCGGTGCCTCCGTGGGTGCCCTGCTGGACCTCGAGGTTTCGGGCGACGACGAGGACACGGCCCTGGCGGCCATCACGCAGACCTTCGTGGACGATCAACTGGGCGAGGTTTTGGACGAGAGTTCGGACCTGATGGGTGATCGGCTGCGTACCTGACCTGCTGCGACTCGTGCATTGGCGCATGCTGGCAGGCGTCGGCGGGGAACGGCGTCGGGTTCGGTCGGGCCGCTTTGGTTCGGGACCCGGGAAGTTTCGATGGATGAATGGTTTTCAGGTCCGCGCCGGGGGCGGTCGGATGCATTAGGGCCACGGTGCCGGACAGGCCGGACGACGTTGGCGGGCAGGGTTGAAGCGCGGTCCCAATGTCCGGCTCGCGGTGTCGTTCGCAAGGGGTCACGGATGAGTTTCCTGTTGGAGGGGCGGTCACCGACCCTTGTTGCGAGACCGGAACGGTGGGCATGGGTTGGATCCGGAGTTCGCAAGGCGGGATTCCAAGAACGTCCCGCCAATGTGGCGTTCGCGTTTGGGTCCGCCAACCTGCTGTGCGGTTGCTCAGACGTGTTTGTGGGGGAGCTCGGGGCTGTCGTCCAGGTAAGCCGCCATGGTTATGGTGGAGGCCGACCCTTGGGCGAGGGGTTGCGGCCCTGGCCTGATCCCAAACGTCGGTCGGGAGCGGATGGGTCTGCTTGCACTCCGGACGTGGACGAAGGAAGTGAAAGCAGGTGGTCCGAGTGAGGGGCGAAGCGGCCGTGCGCTGTCGAACGTACGGTCGGCTGAGCTCGAGCCCGACTGCGAGACCATGGCGCGCAGCAGGCCGTCCGGCGGGGTACCGGGTGTCCAGCCCTGGTGGGGTCGGGGGCAAAATTATTCAGACGGGTGCCCTGGACATGCTCGTTTTTGGCCCGGCCGGTGACGCTTGACCTCGGGACTCAGGACGGGAACATGGGATCCCGGCATGAGACACATGGCACGCAAAAGGGCTGGTGGATGGATCGGGTGGCTGGGGTTGTTTTTATGGGGCGCGGGTTGTGGAGGGATGGCGCTTCGGGCCGGTGAGGCCTTTCTATTCACCTCGTTTCGGGGCAATGGCGAAAGCGGGCTGCATTTGCTGTGGAGCACCAATGGTTATCACTGGACGGCCTTGAGGAACGATCGGCCCTTTCTGCGTCCGGAGGTGGGCGGGTACCGGTTGATGCGGGATCCGTGCATTGCGCAGGGGCCGGACGGGACCTTCCACATGGTGTGGACCACGGCCTGGACGACCGACCGCGGTGCGGAGATCGGGTACGCATCGTCTCGTGATTTGATCCAGTGGACGCCCCAACGGGCGCTGCGGCTGATGCAGCATGAGCCGAAAACACGGAATTTGTGGGCGCCCGAACTTTTTTACGACCGGCGGAAAGGCCGTTGGCTGGTGTTTTGGTCCAGCACCATCCCCGGGCGCTTCCCCGAGACGGACGACACCGGCGACGACGGGTACAACCATCGCATTTACATGACCACCACCCGCGATTTTGTACATTTCACGCCCACACGGTTGTTTTTCGATCCGGGGTTCAATGTCATTGATGCGACGTTGCTGGAGGTGCCGGGCGGGTATCTGCTGGTGTTCAAGGATGAACGGCTTCGTCCGCTGCAAAAGCGGTTGCGGATTGCGTTTGCTACGGATCCAGAAGGCCCGTTCGGACCGGTTTCGGACCCAATCTCGATTGACTGGGCCGAGGGCCCGTCGGCCCTGCGGATCGGGTCGGAGTACCTGATCTATTACGACCGTTACTCCCGCAAGAGGTACTACGGAGCGTTGCGCTCGCATGACCTGCGGCATTGGGAGGATGTCTCGCAGGAAATGCGTTTCCCGCCCGGCCACCAGCATGGGACGGTCTTCCGCGTTTCCCGGGCCATCCTGGAGAGGCTCCTGGCTCTGGAATGACCAAGGCCTTGCCCCGCTTTTGCGACCTGCAATGGTTTGACGCCGACGGAGCGGCATGCGAACGGGGGACACCGGTGTGGAGGCCGTAAGGCCCATTGCAGCCGGCGACGGAGGAGATGGGCCCGCTTCCAGTGTCCACC
Source organism: Limisphaera ngatamarikiensis (assembly GCF_011044775.1). Taxonomy (NCBI): domain Bacteria; kingdom Pseudomonadati; phylum Verrucomicrobiota; class Verrucomicrobiia; order Limisphaerales; family Limisphaeraceae; genus Limisphaera; species Limisphaera ngatamarikiensis. The sequence goes on from NZ_JAAKYA010000029.1 coordinate 121,611, forward strand.
CCGGGGCTTGCCAGGCATCCGGGTCGGATTAGGGTGGTTTCATGAGCTTTCTCCGGAGTGTGCGGGGTTGGAAAGTCGGGGTGGTTGCAGGGAGTCTGGCCTTGGGGGCATCGATATCGGGCGTGGTGTTGGGCGAGGTTCGTCCCTGGCGTGAGAATCCCTGGTATTGGGAGTACCGTGGGCGGCCTGTGTTCCTGGCGGGGGCGTCGGACGACGACAACCTGTTCCAGTGGACGGGTTCGGAGCTGATGGAGCAGTTGGACACCCTGGTGGCCTGCGGGGGCAATTATTTGCGCAACACCATGAGCGACCGGCCGGACCGGGGGTTCGAGGTTTACCCTTTCGACCGCCGACCGGATGGTCGCTACGATTTGGAGCGGTGGAACCCTGAGTACTGGCGGCGGTTCGAGACCTTTCTCGAGGAAACGGGGCGACGCGGTGTCGTTGTACAAATCGAGGTGTGGGACCGGTTTGATTACTCGCGGGATCCGTGGCGTTCGCATCCCTACAACCCGAAGAACAACGTGAATTATTCTGCGGAGGAATCCGGCCTGGCAACCGAGTATCCGGACCATCCGGGTGCCAATCGGCAGCCGTTTTTCTTCACGGTGCCTCCGCTACAGAACAACCGGGTTGTCCTGCGGTACCAGCAACGGTTTGTGGATCGCCTTTTGGAGGCGACGCTGCGGCACGATCATGTTTTGTACTGCATCGACAACGAGACCAGCGGGGCGGAGGAATGGAGCGCCTGGTGGGCGCGCTACATCAAGGAGAAAGCCCGTGCCGTCGGACGGCACGTCCACGTAACGGAAATGTGGGACGACTGGGACGTCCGGGCGCCGGCGCATCGGCGGACGTTCGATCATCCGGAGCTGTACGATTTTGCGGACGTGTCGCAGAACAATCACCAGAAGGGGCAGGTTCATTGGGACCGGTTTCAGTGGGTTCGACAATACCTGCAGGGTCGCCCGCGACCGATCAACACGGTCAAGACGTATGGGGCTGACACGGGCCGGTATGGAACGACGCAGGACGGACTCGAACGGGTGTGGCGCCATGCCCTGGGCGGTGCGGCCGCGGTTCGGTTTCATCGGCCCGACTCGGGCCTGGGACTTTCCGGGCCGGCTCGTGCCACGCTGCGTGCGTTGCGGCTTCTGGAGAGGGAGGTGCCCTTGTGGGAGCTGGTTCCGGACAATGAACGGCTGGAGGAACGTGAGCCGAATGAGGCCAATCTGGTGGTCTCGCGCCGTGGTGATCATGTGGTGTTCTTCCCGCAGGACGGACATGTACGACTCCGGCTGCCGGACCGGCCGGAGGCGTGGACGTTGCGCTGGCTGGAGATTTTGAAGGCCGCATGGGGCGAGCCGGGGCGGGTCAACAGCGGTTTGGTGGATTTGAAGCCGCCGGGAGCGGGGCTGTGGCTGGCTTTGATACAGCCGGGCACAGCCATTGGGCAACGCCTGCGTTGACGGTTGTAACGCTCGGAGTCGGGGTGGCGGGTTTTGAAGGTGCATGGGAAGGCCCACTCGGTCCTGGTGACGCGGTATCCAGCAGGTCGTCTGCGTGGGGCCCGGAGCCCGGATCGGATGGTGGGACACGAGCCTGTTCGGAATCGCGTATTTCGAGTTGTCCTGACCCGGGCGAATCCACGAGGCGGGAGCATGCGCTGAGGTGACCTTGCCCGACCCGTGCACGCGGCGTTAGGCTGGCTCCGGTTGATGTCGTGATACCCATGACCCCCATTGTTGAAGGGCCGGAGCCCGGGTCGCTTGCCGTGAGGGCGATCCGATGCGGGTGGATGCCGCCGGGGCGCGGGCAGGCCCGACTGCGGTCGCTCTCGGGTTTGGTTTGTGTGCTGGCAGGTGCGGTTTTGTTTGCGGTTGGGGTGCCGACGGTGGCCGGGGAGGGGCAATTGCCGAAGGTCCGGGTCCGTTCGGATGGGCGCGGGTTCGTTACGTCGGACGGACGTCCTTTCGTTCCCGTGGGGGTGAACTATTTCCGGCCCGGCACGGGTTGGGCGCCGCAGGTTTGGAAACAGTTTGATGAGGAGGCAACCCGTCGGGATTTTGCGCGGTTGCGTGCGCTTGGCGCCAACTGTGTGCGGGTGTTTCTGACGTACGGTTCGTTCCATGTCGAACCGGGGCGGCTGTCGGAGGAAGGGCTGGCCAGGTTCGACCGGTTCCTGGCCCTGGCGGAGGAGGCGGGGTTGTACGTGCATCCCACCGGTCCCGATCATTGGGAGGGTTTGCCGCCGTGGGCCCGTGTGGATCGGATCGCGGACGAGCAGGTGTTGACGGCGCTGGAGCGGTGGTGGCGGCAATGGGCGGCGCGGTATCGGGGTCGGTCGGTCATTTTCGCCTATGATTTGCTGAACGAGCCGGAGGTGGGCTGGGACACCCGGGCGATGCACGTCCGGTGGAATGCGTGGTTGAAAGCCAAGTACGGCGGGGCAGGTGGCGCGCGCGGCTCGGGGGTTACAACCGAACCTCTGTTGGGTTCGGGCGATTTGCCCGTACCGGCACGGGATGCCGCGCCGGGGCGGGAACTGCTGGATTTCCAACATTGCCGCGAGCAGGTGGCGGTGGAATGGACCCGCCGGCAGGTGGAGGCCATCCGGTCGGCCGACCCGGAGGCCTTGGTGACGGTGGGGCTGATCCAGTGGTCGGTCCCGGTCTGCATTGCCGGCGCGTGGCATTACTCGGGGTTCCGGCCCGAGCTCATTGCGCCCTGGGTGGACTTCATGGAGGTGCACTTTTATCCCTTGGCCCGGGGCTTTTACCAGTATCGCAGTGTGGAGGAAGAGGCGCAGAACCTGGCGTACCTCGATCTTGTGGTGGGCGAGGTGTCGCGACCGGGTAAACCGGTGGTGTTGGCCGAATTTGGCTGGTACGGCGGGGGCCAACCTTCATTGGATGGAGGTCCTTACGCCTTTGCCAGTGAGGAACAGCAGGCGCGGTGGTGTCGGCAGGTGATGGAACGGACGGCCGGTCCGGTGTGTGGGTGGTTGAACTGGGGCTTGTACGATCATCCGGAAGCACGCGATGTGACGCAACTGACGGGTTTACTGACGGCGGAGGGGCGGGAAAAGGCGTGGGCTCGTGAGTTTCGGATTCTGGCCGAACGCTGGCGGGTGGGGTTGCCTGCGGTGAAGCCGGCGAGGCGGAGCGGTCCGCCCCTGGACTGGGACCGGCTGATCACGGATCCGGCGGCGCGCGAGGCCGTTTACAGGGAGCGGATCGTCGATCGGGCCTCCGTTTCTGCAGGTGCCGGGCCGGATCGTTGAATCGGCGGTGCCGGAGGTGGGCAAGAGGTTTTGCAGTCGTGCGGGAATGGCGCCAGACGCGGTGGAATCCACCGGAGGCCCGGTCAGGGCGGTCCATCCCGTGCTGGTCTGAAGCGCAGGGAGACCGGCGTCCGCGGCTTGTCCGGGACCGGTAAAGCGAAGCAAGAGCAGGGATGACCGGCTGTGGGTGGGGACCATGGTTGCCCGGGAATCGTCGGCGCAAGGCTTGCCGGTTTGTGGATGTCCGGGGGCCGGGCCGGTTGGGAACCCTTGGGGCTGACCGTGAATCCGACCGGTGCCCGGCAGTTGACGGCAGGCGCGGGTTGTTCCGGGTGTGCGTTGAGGTCCGATGAAGGGAATGCCGGAGAGGGCGGCCGGCGGTTCAGTCTTCGGGTCGTTCGCCGTGGGGCGCCATTTTGACCAGGCGCGGATCGAATTGGGCAACGATTTCGACCAGATCGGCCTGGGCGGCCATGACCTCGTGGATGTCCTTGTAGACCATGGGGACCTCGTCCAGACCAGCCGAGATGAGGGTGATGCCGCGTTCCTTGAGGTAGCGCTGAACCTCTTTCCAACTGAACCTTTTCATGGCGGCGGTGCGGCTCATGACGCGGCCGGCGCCATGGGCGGCCGAGTGGAGCGAAGCCGGGTTGCCCTTGCCGCGAACAATGAAGGCCGGCGAAGCCATGGACCCCGGGATGATGCCCAGCACGCCGGGTCCGGCAGGTGTGGCACCTTTGCGATGGACGATCACCTCGCGTTCCCTGCCGCCGATGCGGTGGCGTTCTTTCCAGGCGAAGTTGTGATGGTTTTCCAGCTCCAGGAGCACGGGTACACCGAGGTTTTGGGCGATGTGCTTGTGGATGCAGGCGTGGTTGGCGGCGGCGTATTTGCCCATGAGCTCCATGGCGGCCCAGTATTCCTGGCCTTCGGCAGTGTCGAGGTCCAGCCAGGCCAGGTGTTTGAGTTCCCTGGGCAGTTTGGGGTGTCTGCTCTGGGCGAGGCGACTGTAGTAATCGCAAACGGCGGCGCCGGTGCCGCGACTGCCGCTGTGGCTGAGGAGGGCGACGTACTGGCCGGGCGGCAGGCCGCGCAAAGGTTCGTGCAGGGTGAGGATGCCGAACTCGACGAAGTGATTGCCGCTGCCGCTGGTGCCGAGCTGGGCCCAGGCACGGTCTTTGTACTGACGGGTGACGGGGCTGACGGACCAGTCCTCGTCCATGACCGGGTGGTCGCGACGGTGTTGGAAGGTGGCGCCGACGCCGAACCGGGTTTCGGCTTCGATGGCGCGAATGAGACGGTCCTTGCGCCGTTCGAGGTCGTGGACCGGTATGTCCAGGACACTGAGTTTCATCCGACAGGCGATGTCCACGCCGACGCCGAAGGGGATGACGGCGTTGTCAGTGGCCAGTACACCGCCGATGGGCAGGCCGTACCCGACGTGGGCGTCGGGCATGAGGGCACCGGCGAGGGCGATGGGCAGGCGGCAGGCCCGTTCCATTTGTTGGACGGCCTCGGCGTCAAGTTTCTGGCCCCATTGGCGCCAGGGCGCGCCAGCGGAGTTGGGCAGGGGGATGGTGGGAGTGGCGGAAAGGGCGCGGGCAAGGCGCCCGAGCTCCGGATCGCCCCGGAACGGTTCGGGGTCGGCCAGTACGGCCTTGATGTCGGACCGCATCTGTTCCGGGTCTTTGCCCGCGGCCTCCCATGCCCGGACCAGTGCAACGGCCTGTTGCAGGGGTTCACCTTCGGGCACCCCCAGGGACCGGAGTTCTTGTTCCGTGATCGACATGGTCGTTCGTTGGGTCATGGTCAACGTTCGCCTGCCCGAGCTCGGTCGGTTGGTTAAAACTAACCGCTGTGGCGCGGGTTGGGAAGCGGCGGCTTGCGCGGTTGGTGTGGGTGGGGTGCGTCCGTCGGTTGCCGGGGCTTGGGCGATTCGCGCCGGTGCCGTTCCCGGCGCAGCGCGGGTGGGGTTGCGGTGCGTCGGGTTGGAGGGCCGGCTCTGGTTGCCCGGGGTTTTGGCGCGGAACCCGCATCAAGGGTTGGCCCGGGTGGAGGTGTGGGCACGGGGTCAGAAGGCCGGCATTGGTCCGCGGCTGCAGGGACCGTGCTGCGCCCGGGTTTGGTGGCAGGCCGGCGGTGGGGCGGGTTGGGATGGCTGGGGCGGGTCGCGCCCATGTTTTCGCTGCTTGCCGTCGGGGCGGTGTCCGGCGTAGCGTTGGACTCATGAACCGGTGGATGGTCCTCGGCGGGTTGTGCGGTTGGATTGCGTGGGCGGGCGCTTTGGCGGGGGCGGAAGTGACAACCCTGCCCCTGGGTGCTCAGGCGCCGGATTTTGATTTACCCGGGGTGGATGGGCGGCGCTGGGCGCTGAAGGATTTCGCCGGGGCGCGGATTCTGGTGGTGGTGTTCACCTGCAATCATTGTCCCACGGCGCAGTATTACGAACCCCGGTTGAAACAGATTGTAGAGGACTACCGGCCCAAGGGGGTGGCCCTGGTGGCGATCAGTCCGAACGTGCCGGAGGCGGTGCGACTGGACGAGCTGGGGTGGAGCGACATGGGCGACTCGTTTGAGGAGATGAAACTGCGGGCGAGGGAGCGGCAGTTCAATTTCCCGTACCTGTATGCCGGGGACGCGGAGGAGGTGTCGCGTGCGTATGGTCCGGTGGCCACGCCGCATGTGTTTGTGTTCGATCAACAGCGGCGGCTGCGCTACGTGGGGGGCGTGGATGATTCGGAGCGGGTGGAGCGGGTTCAGCGCCATTGGTTGCGGGAGGCGCTGGATGCGCTGTTGGAGGGGCGGGATCCGGAGGTGAAACAGACCAAGGTGGTGGGATGCTCGATCAAGTGGTCGGACAAGATCCCACAGAACCGGGCTTTTTTGGCGAAGTTGGCGCAGGAACCGGTGGGTTTGGAGTTGGTGGACGAAGCCGGGATGCGCGCCCTGCGGCGGAACGAGGGAAGCGGCAAGTTCCGGCTGGTGGCGTTTTGGGCGACCTGGTGTGCGCCGTGTGTGGCCGAGTTTGGCGAGTTTGTGACCACGTGGCGGATGTACCGGCATCGCGACTTCGAGCTGGTGACGGTGTCGTTGAACCGGCCGGACGAACGGGATCGGGTGCTGGAGTTTCTGAAACGGCAGCAGGCGTCGTGTCGGAATCTGCTGTTTGGTAGTGCGCAGAGGGAGGCGTTGATCGACGCGTTTGATCCCACCTGGCAGGGTGTGGTTCCGTACACGGTTTTGATCGATCCGGAGGGGCGTGTGATCTGGCGCGAGACGGGCAGTGTGGATTTCCTGGCGTTGCGGCGCGTCATTGTGCGCGCCATGAACGAACGGAAACCCTGGTAAGGGCGGGCCGGGTTTGGGGCTTTGAGGGCGGGATCGTCCGGAGGTGGGCCTCAGTGCGGCCAGGCGGCACCGGGCCGGCTGTGGCGCAGCATCCACTCGTACAGTTCGGGTTTCTGGTAGGTCACGGTCCACGAATCGTGTTCGGCGTCCGCATAGACGGTGAAGAGCACCTCGCGGGCGCCGAGTTCCTTGAGTGCATTGACCATGCGTTCGGATTCGCTCAGGGGCACGACGTTGTCCCTGGCACCGTGGAAGGCCCACACGGCCAGGGTGCGCAACGCGTCGGCCCGGGTCCGACCGGCCAGGCGCACGTCAATCCATTCGCCTCCGCCGCAGATGGGCACGATGGCGGCGAACCGTTCCGGGTACGTCAGACCGAGCTTCCAAGTTCCGTAGCCGCCCATGCTGAGGCCGGTGACATAGACCCGGGTGGGGTCCACGGGGAGTTTCCGAACGAGGTGTTCCAACAGGGCCATCAGGGTGGTGGGGTCCCAACGCTGATCTTCCGGGCACTGGGGCGCCACGAGGATGAAGGGGAAGTTGGTGCCGCGCTGGACCAGGGCGGGCGGGCCGTGGATGGTGACGCGGGCGAGGTCGTTGCCGCGCTCGCCGGCGCCATGGAGGAACAGGACGAGCGGCCAACGCGCGGGGGTGGTCCGGGCGCCGCCGGTTCCGCCCGGCAGCCAGAGCAGGTAGCGGATTTGGACGTTTTGGACGATGCGGGTTTCGAACCGGTGTTGTTCGAACCGTTGCAGGGGTTCGGCGGCGGGACTGGATGGGTTCATGGTGAAAACGGGTAGGATCAGGGTCAGGGCCATGCCCAGTGGGGTCCTGGCGGGCCGGTGTGGATGGAGGAGGTTCATGGCGAACTGATGCGTGAGTGTGCGGGTTACATGAGCTTGAGTTTGGGAAGGTCCTGCGAATCCACCAGGCCGACCGGTTCACCCTTGTGATTGACGACGATGAGGTCGTCGATGTTGCGTTGGTCGAAGATTTTGAGGGCTTCGGCGGCGAGGGCGTCCTGGCGGATGCAGACGGGGTTGCGCGTCATGACGTCGCGGAGGGGCCGGGTCAGGAGGTGATCATCCTCGGGGATGCGCCGGCGGAAATCTCCGTCGGTGAAGACGCCGACGAGTTTGCCGCGTGCGTTGACGATGCTGAGGCAGCCGGATTTGGCGCGGGTCATGAGAAGGAGCCCGTCGCGGACGGAGAGGTGTTCGGGGGCGACGGCGTGGCGTTCGCCGGTGCGCATGATGTCGGCGACGCGGAGGAGCATGGCGCGGCCGATGGCTCCGGCGGGGTGCAGTCGAGCATAATCGCTGCGTTTGAAGCCGCGGGCATGGAGCACGGCCATGGCGAGGGCGTCGCCCAGGACGAGCATGGCGGTGGTGCTGGCTGTGGGGGCGAGGTTGAAGGGGCAGGCCTCGCGGGGTATGCGGACGTTCAGGACGAGGTCGCTGTGCCGGGCCAGGGTGGATCGGGGGTTGCCGGTGATGCTGATGAGGCTGATGGCGAAGCGGCGCAGGGCGGGCAGGAGGTTGACCAGTTCATCGGATTCGCCCGAATAGCTGAGGGCGATGACCACGTCGCCGTCGGCGATGATGCCGAGGTCGCCGTGGAGGGCGTCGACGCTGTTGAGGACCACGGCGGGTGCACCGGTGCTGGTGAAGGTGGCGGCGATTTTGTGGCCGATGTTGCCGGATTTGCCGATGCCGGTGACGACGAGCTTGCCGCGTTTGCGGAGGGCGGCCACGATGGTTTCGACGGCGCGGTCGAAGGTTTCGTCGAGCTGGCGGCGGACGGCCCGGAGGCCGGCCAGTTCGACGTCGAACACCTTGCGGGCGAGGGTCACGTGACTCACGGTGGGGTAGATTGCCAGAGGGACCGGCGGGCTGGCAATGGTGGTACTCGCGGGTTGGGGCCGTGCCCCGCCGGGGAGAGTTGTGGAGGCAGGAAAGGCGGGATGAGCGGATTCCGACAGTTGATGCGGGAATTTGCGGTGGTGACGCGCGGGCGCGGTTTTTACGAGATCACGCGCGAGGTGGCGGCGTGGTTGCGGGAGGCCGGCGCCGGGGACGGACTGGTGACGTTGCACATTCAGCATACGTCGGCCTCGCTGCTGATTCAGGAGAATGCCGATCCGGAGGTGCGCCGGGATTTGGAGCGGTTTTTTGCCCGGCTGGTGCCGGATGGGGACGCGCTGTTTCGGCACACATTGGAGGGGCCGGACGACATGCCGGCGCATGTGCGGACGGCGCTGACGGCGGTGAACCTGAGCATTCCGGTGCGGGCGGGTCGGATGGCGCTGGGCACCTGGCAGGGGATTTACGTGTGGGAACATCGTCAGAAACCGCACCGGCGCGTGGTGGTGGGGCATTTCGTGGGTGAGTGAGGCCGCTGGGGGGCCCGGCGGCGGTGCCGGCAAGAGGTGCACACCGGCGCGGCTGCGGGCGGGTTGGTACGCGGCCGGCGTGGCACTCCGGGCGCCGGTACGGCTGCTGGAGGTGGGGGCGGAGGTTCCCGGGGGCGGTTGTCAGCCCCGGAGGACTTCCAGTGCGGCGCGGGTGTGTTCGGCCTTGTCGCGCCATTCTGCCAGGCGCCGCTGATGTTCTTGGAGCACGTGGGGAGGTGCCTTGGCTTGGAACTGGGGATCGTTGAGGCGTTGTTCGAGCCGGCTGATTTCGCCCTGGATTTTTTCGAGTTCGCGGGTGAGTCGGGCGGTTTCGGCTGCGACATCCACGACGCCTTCCAGTGGGAGGTAAAGGTCTCCGAGGGCGGTTCGCGAGGTGGGAGTGCCGCGGCGGGGTTGGGCCTGCGGGTCGATCTCGATGGTTTCGGCCTGCAAGAGGAGCTCGAGCACGCGTTGGTCGTGGGGGTCGAGGGGCCGGGTGGGTTTGAGGATGAACCGGACCTTGCGATTGGCGGGGACCCCGGCGAGGCGACGGAGGTTGCGGCCGTCGGTGACGAGGGCGTAGCGGGCGTTGACGAAGTCGAGCACGTCGTTGTCGAGCCGGTACAGTTGCCGGAGTTGGGTGTCGAGTGGCCGGGGCCATGGGGCGAACATGAGGGTGCGGCCGCCCCGGTCGGGTGGGTATCGCCGGGCGAAGCCCATGCCGTGCCAGAGTTCCTCGGTGATGTGGGGGAGGAAGGGGTGGAAGAGGCGGAGGGTGTGTTCGAGGACGAAATCGATGAGGGCGAGGGTATGTTGTTTTTGGTCGGGGTCATTGCCGTGGAGGACGGCTTTGGCGGCCTCGACGTACCAGTCGCAGTATTCGCTCCAGAAGAAGCGGTAGAGGGTTTGGGTGACTTCGCTGAAACGGTATTGGGCGAAGGCGTCGTGGATTTCGCGGATGGCGGTGTCGAGTTTGAGGAGGATCCAGCGATCGTCGACGGTGAGGCGGTTCGGGTTGGGGGGCGTTTGGGTGGGTGGGCCCTGAAGCTGGCGGAAGCGGCAGGCGTTCCAG